>CAIZKT010000027.1:0-14498 GCA_903933565.1 uncultured Victivallales bacterium
CACCGCATCTCCACCAAACCGCGGTGGAGCCCACCGCATCTCCACCAAACCGCGGTGGCGGCCCACCGCATCTCCAGCCGTCTCCTGCCGTCCGCAGGCCCCTGCGTCACTTGGTCAGCGCTGGCGCTCCCGGAACCATCCCCGGGCTCACCACCCGGACGCCATAGAGACTGGTGCGGGCGGTGACGTAGAGCGTCCGGCCGTCGGCCGCGCCAAAGGCGCAGTTGGCCGGGGTCTCGGGGAAGGCCAGGACTGCCAGGCGGGTGCCGTCAGCGGCCAGGACCACGATGCCGTCGCCGGAGGCCACGAAGAGCCGACCGGCGCGGTCGACCTTCATGCCGTCCGGCGTCTTCACTTCGGCCAGCACTCGCCCGTCGGCGATGCTGCCATCCGGTCGCACCGCAAAGACGCGGACCTGGCTAGCCTCGGTGTCGGCGACGTACAGTCGACTCTCGTCCGGCGAGAAGGCGATGCCGTTGGGTTTGCGGAAATCGCGCGCCAGGCAGTCGACGCGACCCTCGGCGGTGACGCGGAAGACGCCCTGGAAGTCAATCTCGCGGGGCCGCTTGCCCAGGCCGTAGGGAGGGTCGGTGAAGTAGACGCTGCCGGCGGCGCTGACGGCCGCGTCGTTGGGGCTGTTAAAGCGGGCGCCTTCCCAGCGCTCGGCGAGCGCCACGATGGCGTCCGTGCCGCGGGTGATCGAGACGCGGCGGTTGCCGTGTTCGCAGGCGATCAGGCGGCCCTCGCGGTCCAGGGTGAGGCCATTGGACGAGCCGCTGTCGGCGCGCCACACCGTGGTGCTGCCGTCGGCCGCCAGGCGGTAGATGCGGTTGGCCGGAATGTCGCTGAACAGCAGGTAGCCATCGGGATGCCAGAGGGGCCCCTCGGTGAACTGGAAGCCGCGGGCGAGGCGTTCGGGCTCTCCCGCGAAGACGCTCGTCGTCGGTGGTGGTGGCGGGGGGGCGGGTTGGGCGTGGGCGGCCACGGCCAAGATGGCGGTGAGGATGGCACGGCGCATGGTTTCAAGGCTCCTTCTGGGGCTGGGTTCGTGTCGTTGGCGCGGCGCAGGAGCGCAGCAAGCGCTCCCACAGATCGGCGCGAATGTGTACAGCGAGCAGGACTTCCGGCCGCAGGCCGTAGTACTCAGTCACATAGTGCCGTAGCAGCTCGGCCGGGAGGTCTTTCCCAATCTCGGGGGTGGAGATGATCACCGCGGGGTCACCGGCCAGAGCCGCGGGGATGGCGTCATTCCAGTATCCGACGCGGGTGAAGCGGCGCAGGTACCAGGGCAGGGGCCAGGTTTGGTCCGCGGGCGCCAGCACGTGGATAGGAAGAGCCTTTGCCTCGAGAGCGGTCTCAGCCAAAGCGTCGAGGCGCTCAACCAGTCGCAGGAAGTCGATGCTGGTTTGGGCGTAGGCGTAGGGGTTACGCACATCGGTGGGATAGCGATAGGCTGCCTGCCAGGCGCGCTGTGCCAATTGGGCGACGCCTGCGGCCAGCCCCAGTGCCAGCACCATCCTCTGCCAGCCGCGCCGGGGCAGCCTGACCAACGCCACCGCGCCCACGCCGGCGAGCAGGATCCAGCCATGCCAGAAGGACAACAGGCACCACGGGGTCTTGTAGGGTATCACCGAGTAGATCAGGGTCAGCAGCACGGTGTAGACCCCCAGCAGGCGAACCGCTTCGGGCTGCGCCTGGAGGCGTGCCGGACAAGCCCAGGCGGCGATGGCGCCAACCAGGCCCAGCGCCAGAATCAGGTCCTCTCCCCAGGTGGGTCCAAAAGCAGATCCCGTGTGGGTCAGAATGCCGAGATAGAAGGAAAATGGCTGCTGATGCGGGGTGTCGATGGCGGTCCCGCGCCCCAGAAACAGCGCATAGGCCCGCCAGGCATCCAGCGGTCCGCGCCAGTACGTCAGGAACGACGAGAAAAGCAGGACGGAAATCACCGCCGCGACGCTGCCCCCCATGGCGAAAAGGCGCCAGTCGGGGCGGCGCCCCCTCGTCAGTTGCTGCCGGCGCCGCTGCACGACCTGCACGCCCGCGGCGGCTGCCAGGGCGGCCCAGGCCAGCACGCAAGTCTCTTTCGTGGCCTGCATCAGCCCGACGCTGGCGCCGGCGCCCGCCGCCCAGGCCAGCGAGGGCGACCGCATGCAGCGCCAGAGGCAGAGCAGGAGAGCGAAGGTGAAGGTGACCAGGAGCATTTCCTGGATGTAGAAACGGCTGAAGTACACCATAGCCGGCGAGACCGCGGTGAGCACCGCCGCCGCCGCCGCGCCGCCGTCGCCCAAGGCGTCGCGGGCACACAATGCCAGCAGCACCAGCAGCACGCCGAAGGCTACGGGAACCGCGCGGTACACCCAGATCTCAGTGGCGGCAAAGGAACCGCCGGACTGCAAGCGGGCCAGCGGCAGGGTCAGGTAGTAGAGCGTCGGGCCGTGATGGTCGTGAGGGTCGTAGCGGTAAGCCCCCGTCTCCAGAAGAAGTCCCAGCTTGCCGGCCTGGTTGGCCTCGTCGCAGTGGAATGGCCGACGCTCAAGCTGCGGAGCCCGCAACGCCAGGGCGACGGCGGCCACTGCCAGCACCACCCCCAAGCCGATCCAGCCTTTCCTGTCAAGCGGGGGCATTCGCGGTCAGACCTCCGACCCCCAACCCGCGACTAGGGCTTGGCGATCCCGTACACCTCGACCTCGGTGTAGTGATTCATCTCGTCGGAGGTGTTGCCGGTGCTGTAGCAGCGCACGTAGCGCCCCGTGACGCCGTCAACCGGGATCAGCCGACCCTCATAGGTCTCGATGTACTCGAAGTCCTTGCCCACGCCCAGACCAGAGGAATTGTCGTGATCATTGTTATAGATGGTCTTGACATCAGTGATGAAGTCTTCGTCAGCGGCCGTCTGGATGATGACGTCACGGTAGACGCGGGCTTGGCTGTGGAAGTGCCAGAGGACGACGGCGTAGAGGGTGGCCGTCTTGCCCAGGTCGATTTGCACATACTGCTTGCGGGGGCCCAGTTCGACGTAACTGCCCTCAACGCCTTCTTTGTCACCGTCCGTAATCTGCTCGAGTGTACCGATCACGGGCTCTTCGTCACTGCCCGAAACCGCCTTGCGCAGGGCGAGGTTGGTGAGGCCCGGAGGCGCCATGAAAGCCGGACGCTTCTGCTCTGACCTGGGGGGTTCCAGGTTGGCCGTCTTGATGTTCTTTGGGGTCCCCGTGAACATGGGCCGGGGGAGCTTGATCGGCAGTTCGACCTTAGCGGCATCCTGGGCACAGACGGCGCCGCCGACACTGATTGCCAGCGCCATAACGCTCGCCCTTAACCACGGGGCTGTGCTCTTGCTCATGGGCCGTATTCCTTGATCAACTTGCGCGTCGCATGGCAGAACCACAACCCGTATTCAGCCCGGGGTTAGTACGGCACTCTGGGCGATGCAGGGTGTGGCAAGTGGGCGTGTCGCCCGGCATCTCAAGGCTTGGCCGCTGCGGCGGGGGCTGGCGCAGTGGCTTTGGCCGCTGCGGCTGGGGCCGCTGCTACCGGGGCCGCTGCTACCGGGGCTGCTACTACCGGGGCTGCTGCTACCGGGGCTGCTGCTACCGGGGCTGCTGCTACCGGGGCTGCTGCTACCGGGGCTGCTGCTACCGGGGCTGCTGCTACCGGGGCTGCTGCTACCGGGGCCGCTGCTACCGGGGCTGCTGCCGCCGGGGCCGCTGCTGGGGCCGCTGCTGCTTCCGGGGCTGGGGTCTCTGTCACTTTGGCGGGTTCTTCGGCGCGCTTGGCATAGCGGGCCGAGGCCAGGGCAGCGCTTGCCTCTTCGACGCGGCGGCGCGCGAAGGGACTGTCCCCGGCGGTCAGCTTCGCCTTGTCGTAGTAATCCTTCGCCTGAGTGAGCTTGCCTTGGGCTTTGGCACAACGTCCAGCGCCCAGCCAGGCATCCAGCGCCAGCGCGTCTGAGGTTACGGTTGCGGCCGTGGCGGCAAAGCTCTTCTCGGCGAGTTCGGGCTTGCCGGAAGCCTCCATGGCATAGGCTTCGCCGAGGGTCGCCGACACTGCCACGGCGCCGCTGCCAGCGGCCTTGCGGGCGAGGGCGAACTTGGTGACGGCCTGGTCGTACTTGCCCTCGTCGTACAGACGGCGAGCAGCTTCGAATTGGGCCCGGGCGGCGACGGCGGTGCCATCATGGTCGCGAGCCACGGCTAGCAGCGCGTCGGTGCTTTCGGCCTTGCTCAGGGCCGCAAAAGCCGCACCGTCCCGATCGCCCTGGCGGCCAGCCAGAACCTTCACGCCGGCCACGCATGCCAAGATCCCGAGGATCAGCAGTGCCACGCGCCAGCTATAGGGCAGTATCCAGCGGGCATACAAACCCACAATTGCGCCTGTCGCCGCATCGGGGGCGCGGCTGTTGGGGCTCGCCGGCCGACGGGTGGGATCCTTCTCGATCTTGTTGGCTGCCATGCTGCAAGTCCTGGGTTAGGCCGGTGTGGGTCGCCTGATGATACGCGTGGGGGTTATGACCAATCAGCGGCGGCCAGCCGGAGGCTTGCCACCGAGGATATCCTTGAGCTTGTCACTGGCCTTGCCGAGGGCTTTCGCCTGGTCTTCCTGGTCCTGCCCGGAAACCGCCGCGGCGGGTGCGGCTGCGGCTTGGCCGGACGACAGGCGTTCAAGCCGGGCCTGGTCCACCGCCTGAACCGCCGGCGCCGAGGCCTGAACCGGCGCTTTTGGCGCTGACTCGGACTGCGCCAGTGCCGCCAAAACAGCCTCGCCCGTAGCCGCCGGCGCCCCGGCCCCGCGCAGGTAGGCCGCAATCTCGCCGCCGGACTGCGCCCCGGCCGTCTCCAGGCTGGCATCACGGGCCTGGCGAACCACATCGAGGAAAAAGTCCTCAAGGTTCCTGGTGGGGTGATCGACGCTGATATCGTCGCCCATGCCGTTCTGTTTCAGCCAGGCCAGCAGCCCGGCCACTTTGGGTTCGTCCAGATGGGGCATGATCACCCGGGTGCGGTCCTCGACCTTGAGGATCTCCCGCAGTGACCCCTGAGAGCGGATCTTGCCGCCGTAGAGAATGACGACCTCATCGCAGACGTCCTGGACATCGGCGAGCAGATGGCTGCACAGTATGACCGTCTTGCCGCGGCTGGCCAGCAGTCGGATGACGTCCTTCACCTCGCGGCAGCCAATCGGGTCCAGGCCGCTGGTGGGCTCATCAAGGATGACCAGGTCCGGGTCGTTGACCAAGGCCTGGGCCAGACCGATGCGCCGGGCCATACCCTTAGAAAACTCGCCGACCGGCCGGTTGTAGGAGTTGGCCAGCCCGACCATCTCCAGAAGCTGCTTGGAGCGCTGGGCGCGTTCGCTGGGCGGGATGCCGAACAGCGCCCCGAAAAAGTCGAGAGTCTCCGCCGCGGTGAGATACTTGTACAGGTAGGTCTCCTCGGGCAGGTAACCAATGCGCTGCTTGGTCGCCACGTCCTCCGGGCTCTCGCCGAAGACCTGGAGGCTGCCCCGGGTCGGATAGAGCAAGCCCAGGATCATCTTGACCGTGGTCGACTTGCCGGAGCCATTGGGGCCCAGCAAACCGAAAACCTGCCCCTGTCGGACTTTAAAGTCAATGCTATTGACGGCCCTGGCCTTCGGTCGGCCCCAAAAGTCCTTGAAGACCTTAGTCAGGCCGGCGGCCTCGACGATGATTTCTGTGCTGTTGCCTGCCATCGACGTGTCTTTCCACCTGTGTCTGACCGGCCCCGCTCGGCGCGCGGCGGTCGGCTCTACGCCTCACGTGACTGCAACTCTTCACCGGCCCGGACGAGACGCGCGCTGTTGAAGATGATGACCAGCGAACTGACGCTGTGCAAGACGGCTGCCACCACCGGCGTGACGATGCCGATGGTCGAGAAATATAGCCCCAGCAGGATGAAGCCGAGACCCAGAGCCAGATTCTGATTCATAAACAGTCTGGCCTTGCGTGCCAAAGCGATGAAGAAGGGGATCCGGCGCAGGTCATTATTCATCAACGCCACCGAGGCACTCTGGATCGCCACATCGCTGCCGATGGCGCCCATCGCAATCCCGATGTCGCCGGCGGTCAGGGCTGGCGCGTCATTGACGCCATCGCCGACGACCGCCACCAGAATGCCCGCATCGTGCAGTTCGCGGACATAGGCCGCCTTCTCTTCGGGCAGGCAGCCCGCCTTGATCTCGGTAATGCCGAGCTTGGCGCCGACGCTGCGCGCCACGGTCTCGTTGTCACCGGTCACCATGCAGCATTGCTTCACCCCGAGTTCGCGCAGTTGGCGGATCGCTTCGGCCGCCATGGGGCGCAGCGCATCGCGCAAGCCGATCCAGCCGAGAACCTGCTGGTCTTTGGCGACGAAAACGATGCTCATGGCGCTTGTTTCCGGGTCGGCGAGGGTAGCGGCCATACCGCTGGTGTCCAGTCCTTCCTCCCTGAGCCAGGTCTCGCGTCCGACCCGGCAGGCAGCGCCAGCGAACACCGCCTTCACGCCTCTGCCGGCGACCTCGGTGTACTGCTCCGGGTCACGCCAGGCGATGCCGGCCTCGCGCGCCAAGCGCTTCATCGCTTCGGCGGCCGGGTGATTGCTGTGGTACTCCGTGGTCGTGGCCACCAGCAGCAACTCCGCCAGGTCGACGCCGGCAGCGGGTTGCAGGCGGGCCACCTCGAGGTTCCCCTCGGTCAGCGTACCGGTCTTGTCGAAGACCACGGCTTTGACTCGCGCCGCGATCTCGAGCAGGGAGATATCCTTGATCAGGATGCCCAGACGCGAGGCTGCCGCGATGGCGGCAATCACGGCCGACGGAGTGGCGATGACCAGGGCGCACGGGCAAGACATCACCAGCACCGCGATCACCCGGTTGATGTCGCGGGTGAAGAACCACACCAGCGCGGCGATCATCAGGATGGTGGGCGTGTAGTAGCCCACGTAGCGGTCGATCATGCGCATGATCGGCAGTTTGGAACGCTCGGCGTCGGCGATCAGGTTGCGGACCTTGCCCAGGGTGGTGTCAGTGCCGATGCGGGTGACGCGAAAGTCCACCAGGCCGGTCAGGTTCTGCGTGCCGGCGTAGACCTCATCGCCGGCCGCCTTATCCACCGGCAGCGACTCGCCCGTGATCGAGGCCTGGTTGACCGAGCTGTTGCCGGTCACGATGACCCCGTCGGCAGGGAGATTCTCGCCCGGCCGCACCCGGCAGATGTCGCCCAGGCGCAACTCATCGAAGGCGTCCACCTGCTCTTCCCGGCCGTCCACAATCCGTCGCGCGATGCGGGGCGTCAGCCGCACCACCGCCTCAATCGCGGCCTCAGCGCCGATGGCGGTCTTGCGCTCCAGCGTGATGGTCACCAACATGAAAAAGGCGACCGCGCCGGCGGTGCGGTACTCCCCGTTGGCAAACGCGGCCAGCAGGGCCAGCGCTACCAGTTCGTTCATGTAGACCTTGCCCTGAATCAGGTCCTTGCCGGCCGACCAGAAAATGGGCAGCGACAGCAACAGCGCTCCGATCAGGCCGCTGAGCATGATGGCAAAGGGGTCGATGGCCGCGGCGAAGAAGCGGGCAGCCAGGTACGAGTTGAGCACCAGAATCCCGCCGAAGAGCGCCAGGCCGATATGGGTCGCCTCGCTATGGGCGTGGTCGTGGCCGCCGGCTGCCTGCCGTGCCTTCTTCTCGAGCATTTCGCTTGGGCTCTCAGCCAGCATGGCTCAATCCTTGTGCCGCGGTACGACCGGGGTGCGACGTGCGGTTCATTACCTGGCCTCCGGCGCGCCCTCAGTGGCGGCGCGGCCCCATTTCGTGGGCTGTGGCCCGAGCTGGATGCGCAGCTCTTGTCGGCCGCCCTCCGCCGCCCGGATCACATACTTGGTTCCCACCCGCTTCAGGACGTCCCGGATAGCGTCGGAGTACAGGGCGACCAGCATCGTGTGCGGGTTTTTGCGGTATTCGCTGAGCACGGTGCGGAAGTAGGAGCTCTCGGCCTGCACCGACTCGACGTTGCGGGTGCGGTAGGCCCTGGCCTCGTCCAGGATGCGATACGCCTCGCCCTCGGCGGCCGGAACTACCTGGGCTGCGTAAGTGCCCGCAGCCTCAACGATCTGCCGCTGTTCGGTGGCGGCATCGCCGACCTTACGGAAAGCCGCCAAGGTGGCGGTAGGCGGCTGGATGTCGACCAGGTTGACCAGCGGGGCGTCGATGCCCATATCCAGCTCGGCCAGCTTCTGCTCGATCCGTTTGCGCACATTGTCGGTCAGAAACTCCTTCACCTCAGGGTCGCTCGGACTGACCCGCGAGGAACGCTGCATGTCCTCCACGCTCCAGGTACTGATCTCCTCCAGCGCGGCATTGGCCAGGAGGTTCTGCAGAATGGCCGCATGACCCTTGAGCACCGGCGGCTTGCCGTCCGCCCTGGGCGGATCCTCGCTGTCATCATAGAAAGCCAGATAGTAACGCTTGGCATCGCGTACTCGGTAAGTGAGACTCCAGACCGTATGCATAATGTTGGTGTCGCCGGTCAGCACGTAGCCATCCTGGCCTGGCACCAAGGGCAGGTTCTCCATGGCCGCCGGGTCGGGCGTCTGCACCTGATTGGGGTTCACCCGCGGCCAGAAGACCGTGTCGGTAGACACCGAGAGGGCCTGCTGCGCCGGGATCTTCTTGACATAGTCAACCGGGTACGGCCAGGCCCAGTACCAATGGCCACTGGTCAGTACCGCGGTCGGGCCGCGGGCGCTGTCGAGGACCATCTCCTGCAACTGACCGAAACGGAACAACAGCGCCTCCTTGCCATCCTCCACGCGGAACACGCCGCTGAATACCATCCAGACGAAAATGACGATGATCAGCACGCGCAGGCCGAGAAAGAGGACGTGGAACATCCGCATCAGGGCTTGCAGTCCGGCCCCTGGTGCGTCGCTGTCCCGCTGCGGCTCGATGACAAGCTCAGAACTCATGGCTTGGCGTCCGTCGGGTTGCTCTTCAGAGCGCCGCCGATGTCGGTGGCGCCCTTCAGGAACAGGTCGTACGGCGGGGTATTGGTGTCGACCACCAACGTCGTCTTCTCGGACAGGGTAAGACGCAGCGCGTCGAGCTTGCGCAGGAAGGCCGCCAGCTCCGGGCTCTCCTGGAAGACGGCGTAGCTCTTAGCGGCCTGCTCGTCGCCCTCGGCCCGAATGCGCTTCGAGTCGGCCTGCGCCTTGGCCACCGTGTCGCTCGCTTCGCGGTCTGCCTCGGCACGGATCCGCTGCGCTTCACGCAGCCCGATCGAGAGATACTCCTGGGCTCGCTTCTCGCGCTCAGCCCGCATCCGGGCAAATACTTTCTGCGTGACTTGCTCGGGGAAGCCGACGTGCTTGAAACCGATATCGACAATCTCGATGCCGTACTGCTGCCGCGCCCGGGGCTGGGCCATGGCTAAAATCGCCTTCTCGATCTCGGCCAGGCGCGCCTTGCCGCTGTCAATGTTGACAATCTCGGCTAAGGCATGCTGCGGCAAGACGTTGTTGCGCGAACTGCGCACCAAGGCATCCAGCTCGGAGGAGTAATCGGTGCCGGGCGGTGGGAAGCTCTTGAAGAATAAGGCCGGATCGGCGACGCGCCAGAGGACGTAGGTCGAGACCACGATCTGCTGGTTGTCGCTGGTGGTGATCTGCTCGGTGCGCCCTTTCTTCAACTCGTAGGTCTGTAAGCGTTTGTCCGTGCGCCAGACATCCTCGATGAACGGCGCCTTCCAGTGCAGGCCGGCGTCGTACACCCGCACGTTGCCAGCCGCGTCGGTCTTGGCCTTGCCCAGACGTTTCACCAGGGCGATCTCCGTCTCGCGCACCTGGAAGGTCACCAGGCCCGCCACGAAGATCCCCACCACCACCGCGGCCAACGCCACGACCGGCCAGTGCTGCATCAGCGAGCGCTTCTCATTCATAGGTCAGACGGCCCTCACGCCCGGCAACCGGGCCTGGATAACTAGGCTTACTTGCCCACCTGCTGAACGTCCAGATCGAGCAGATCTGGCCGCAGCTTCTCTTGCAGATCAAGACTAAACACTTCACTGCCGCGGGTTGTGGCAACCACATACTTGCGGACTGCCGCACCCTCGTTTTCCAGAACCTCGAGGTAACTGTTCAGCGCGAACATGCTGGGGCAAGCCCGATAGGCGAGCAACTGTTTGAGGAAACGCTCGGCCTCCGCCTGTGCCACCTGGCCCCGTTCCCGCCGATAGGCCTCGGCGCTGCTGCGCAGGGTGATCTGCTGACCTTCGGCGTCCGGCTTCCGGCGGGCGGCATAGGCCTCGGACTCAAGGATGCGCTGGTGCATTTCCTCCGCCGCGCCCACCACTTCGTTGAAGGCGGCGCCCACGCTCAACGGCGGGTGCAGCGTCTGCAAACCGACGAAGGCGATGCGGATGCCCAGTTGGCGCGCCTCGGCGGCCGCCTGGATGCGCTCCTGCAAAGCCGCCGCCGCCGCCGTGCGACCGGCGCCAAGAATGTGATTGAAGTCGGACTGCGCCAGGAAGTGTACCACCTCGCGGGTCGCCAGAGCCCGTAGTTCGGCGCGGGCATCCTGGTGCCGGTAGGCGAAATCATACAGGTTACTCACCCGGAAATAAACCGGGATGTCGGCGGCCAGCAGGGAGACGGTCAGCCCCCCCGCCTCGACGGCCTGTGGGCCCTTCGCCGGGGAACCGTTGGCCACGCTGAACAGGGTCTCATCACCGTGCTCGGTGCCGCTCCAGAGGATCACGGCTGAATGAATCGCCTCGTCTGCGGCCTTGGGCGGGGTCTCATGACCGTGCCCATCATCCTCTGGCTCGGACTCCTTGGGCTTTACCGTCGCGGGCGTGTCGCCGCTGCCGATGACGACCTCCTGGAGTTGCTCGACCGGGAACACCAGGATGCGAGCCAGCGGCCAGGGGAGTTTCGCATACAGCCCCGGCGGCAGCACGCGCGGCGTACCAGAGTCGTCCACCAGCACCCGTCCCAGACGCTCGCGGATACCGTTCTCGTACGGGTTTATCGTCACCACGCAGGTCAGCAGCCACAGCAGTAGCACCATGCACACCGCAAAGGGCACCACCGTGCGCTCCAGAAAGCGGTAGAACCAAACCTCTGAGACCTCGAAGCCAAACTGGTAATCCAGGGACGTCGCCACGTTGCGCGCCACCCCGCCCGGCTCGGTGAACAGGGCCAGGATTCGGCTCTCTGGCAGCGGCCGCTCGCTCTCGCCCGGCATGCGCGGCCGGTAAAACTCAATCACAAAACTGAGGACGAACTCGACCCCCAAAGCCAGCAGCAGCCCCGTCGATACCTGCGCACAGCGGTAATCCACAACCAGCGTCCACTTCTGAAAATGCTCGCAGAGCATCACGCCGCCACTGAGGATGAACAGCCCCCCGACCAGAAACATCCAGGCGCCCGAGGCTCGCAACCAGCGGCAACCAGGCTCACGCGAAACCCCGATGAAGTAACTGCCGCAGATGGCGGAAAAAAGCCCCAGGATCAGGCTGAGCGTCGTCATCGCCAGCGGTCGACGCGCTACCGGAAACGCCGGCTGCTGCGCCCAGGAGTGCCACAACAGCAGGCCCAAGACAAGGATCGCCAGGCCTAAAACGATGGTGAAAAGCGGCACGAAGTACTTGGTGAACTGTTCATTGGCCCGGGTCGCCAAGCGCACCGCTTCGTCGGCATCCTCAAACAACTCGGTCGTGGTGTGGCTACGACGGTACTCGGCGACCTGCTCCTGCTCCACCGCCTGGCGCCGCGCCAAGGCTGCTCGTGCCGCCGCCAACAGGCTCAGCAGCGCCACCACGCCAGCGGCCAGGTAAGCGGGGACCATCGCGGTCCCGTTCGCGGCCTTGGCAAGCAACATGCCCAAGGCCAGCGTCATCAGGCCGATGAGCGCGGCCACATAGCCAAGGTGTACGGGTCGTTTCGAGGTGTCCGTCATCCGCCGACTGCCTCCTGCACCGCCGCGCTACAGCCGCACGCCGACCGTCCAGACGCCGTGCTGTCCACGGGCTGCCAACGCCACACGCAACCGCCCATCATGGCGTTGGTCACCCAATCGCTGCAAACCGTAATTCTACTGCCAAAACCGCCGTACGCAAGCCGCTTGGCAAAAGGGCCTATGCCGCCGTCTTGAATCAGGGCTGGTTCGTTTTCCAGGCGCTAAACGCCCTGGAGTCGACGCTCTGCACCGGCTCCAGGGCGGCCAGCGGGATACCGCGAACCCGCCCGAAACGGGCTTGGCATCGCGGGCTCCAGGGCGGCCAGCGGGATCACGGCAGACGCCTGCCAGACCCAGCGTGGGGCACTTTCTTGAAACCGCGCCGGCCCGAGATTGCCCCGGCTGCCTTGACTGACGATATTGGCCTTAGACCCAAACCGACCCCACGGGTTGCCTGGAGACAGACCATGAAGAGCTTCCGCAAGGAACTGTGGTTCGAGTCGCCCCGCCGCCGTGAGATTCTACACATTACGCCGCAGGTCGAAGCGTGTCTGCGCGAGTCCACCATCCGCGAAGGGCTGTGCCTGGTCAATGCCATGCATATCACCGCCTCGGTGTTCATCAACGATAACGAGAGCGGACTGCATCAAGACTTCGAGGAGTGGCTCGAACACCTGGCGCCCGAAAAGCCTTACTCGCGCTACCGGCACAACGGCGCCGAGGACAACGGCGACGCGCACCTGAAGCGCACCCTCATGGGGCGCGAGGTGGTCATTGCCATCACCGCCGGTCGCCTGGATTTTGGGCCCTGGGAACAGATCTTCTACTACGAACTGGATGGTCGGCGTCGCAAACGGGTGCTGGTGAAGATCATCGGCGAGTGAAAGGCAGCACGCCTGACCCGCGGCGCCGTAGGGGCGCCTTCGGGGCCGGCCTCTGACGTACACATGGCGGTTGCACGGGTGGTCACCGATCTCGGTCTGGACCGGGAATTCGATTACCTGATTCCCCCCGAGATGGAAGGGCAGGTGCGCCCCGGTTCACGGGTTGTGGTTCCTTTCGGCAGCTCCCAGCGCACCGGTTATGTCCTCGGCACCAAGCCGACCTCGGAGATTCCCGAGGCCCGGCTCAAGCCGCTGGCCGCGATTGAGGGCGACAGCGAACAGATTCCCGCCAACCTGCTGCGTCTGGCGGACTGGATCTCGCGTTACTATTGCTGTCCTCGGGAACATGCGGTTCGGGCCATGCTGCCGGCGGTCGTCCGCTCCGGTCGGGTGAAGAGCCGCCGCCGCGCCTATGCGTGCCTTGCCGCAGGCAACCCGCTCAAGGGCGACGCCAGCGTGGTGCTCAGCGAACGCCAACGCCGTGTGGTCGAGACGCTGCTGCGCCGGGGAGCTTGCCTCGTCACCGAACTCTGCGCCGAGTGCGCGGTAACCCAGGCCGTCGTCCGAACCCTGGAAAAGAAAGGCTTCGTGGTCATCGAGGACCGCGTGGTCGAGCGTGACCCCTTTGCCGACGATATCATCTTGCCCTCCGTGCCGCTGCGCTTGACCGCCGAGCAGGCCTCGGCTCTGGCCGCCATCGTGGCCAGCGCCGAGGCCCGCGATGGCGCCGTCATCCTGCTGCATGGGGTCACGGGCAGCGGCAAGACCGAAGTCTATCTGCAAGCCATCCAGCGCTGCCTCGAGTGGGGTCGCGAGGCCATCGTGCTGGTCCCCGAGATCGCCCTCACGCCGCAGACCTGCGAACGCTTCCGCGCCCGCTTCGGCGACCACGTGAGCGTGTTGCACAGCGGCCTGAGCGACGGCGAGCGTTTCGACGAATGGACCCGGGTGCATCAGGGCCGTTCGCGCATCGTGGTCGGAGCGCGCAGCGCCTTGTTCGCCCCGTTCCGCAACCTGGGTTTGATCGTGGTTGATGAGGAGCACGAGAATACCTATAAACAGGAGGAATCGCCCCGTTACCACGCCCGCGATGTCGCGGTGGTGCGCGGCAAACTCGAGCAGGCCACCGTGGTGCTGGGATCGGCCACCCCATCGCTCGAGTCCTACTACAATACCCGCAGCGGCAAGTACCGCCTCGCCCAGCTCAGCCGACGCGTTGACGACTGCGAGATGCCGTCTATGGAGGTCGTCGACATGTGCGCCGAAGCCGCCATGCGCGGCCAGGCCCAGATCTTCTCCCGCCGCCTCGAGGCGCTGATCGAGGACCGCCTGGGCAAGGGCGAGCAGACCATCCTGTTTCTCAACCGTCGCGGCTATGCGACGCAGTTCATGTGTACCGTCTGCGGCTTTGTCGCGACCTGCAAAGACTGCGAAAGCAGCTACACCTACCACAAGCGCGATCAGATGCTCTGCTGCCATCTCTGCGGGCATTTGCTCAAAGCCCCGACCGTCTGCCCGCAGTGCGGCGATGCCAAAATCCGCTACCCCGGGGTCGGCACCGAGAAGGTCGAGGCCGCCGCCCACGCCCTTTTCAAGCGCGCGCCGTACGGAGCCCTTATTGGTGCCCAGATGCTAGGTGAGGGAATTGATATTCCGGATGCGGAG
>CAIZKT010000028.1:0-3295 GCA_903933565.1 uncultured Victivallales bacterium
CCTTCGTCCGCCGCGGCAGACGAGGGGCGGAATGGGAAGCGCCTGGTGTCATACGAGGTTGCGGCAAGTATCATACAATCAACCACCTACGAAGCTGACTTGCGCCCCCCTGGGGAGGTTCGCCCTCCAGGGGAACCGCCCTCCAGCCTACTGCCGCTCAGGAGGAGCTTCGCCCTTCACAGCCGTCGCTCCTGCGGGCCGCGAGTAGACCACGCGCAGTTCGGCGGTGGCGAGGATACGATCCTGCATGGCAGCCAGCAGGACCTCGCGGTTGACCTGGGCCGACGGGAGCTTGAGTTGCGGGGCTGCCGAGAGGGCATAGACGGTGTAGATGTAGGTTTTCGGGCCGGGCCCTTTGGAATGCGGCTGGGCGTACTCGGTGCGGCCATTGACGCTGTTGTTGCCGAGGGTGCCGAGGCCCGTCACGTTCCTGGGCAGGCTCTGGGTGCCGGCCGGAAGGTTGTAGAGGATCCAGTACCACTTGACCTCGCCAGGGCCGGGGATGTGGTGCATGATGACCGCGTAGCTGTTGGCGCCAGCGGGGGCGCCGCTCCATTCCAGCGGCAGGGTGGCGCTGCTGCCATCGCCGGTGTAGTCCTGGGGGAGCAGTCCGCCAGCGGCGACGGCCGGGCTGCGCAGGACGAAGGCCGTCTTGGCGGCGGGCGCGGTGGTGGCGGGGGTGCCGGCGGCGAACAGGAAATCGGTATTGGGGAGGGTGGGCATGTCGATGGCCCGCGAGAACAGGTAAGCGCCTTTGCAGGTGTACTTGGCGTCCAGGTTGCGCAGCTTCAGCAGTGTTTTCTTCTGCTCGGGCGTCAGGGTTTTGCCCACCTGGGCGAAGGCGCTGGCATAGAAGTAGGAGATTTCGCCATCCAGTTCACCGTAGCGGCGCGACAGGGCGATGACCTGGTTCTGGTCGACGGTGGCTTCCCGCATGAAGCGCCGCAACTCGGTAGCGATAGCGCGGCGGGTGGTGACGATCTCGGCGAGGTCGGCGCGCTGCTGCTCGACCAGGTTGGTAACGAGCTGGCGCTGGGGTTCGGTGAGGGCGGCGAGGAAGGCTTCGCCGCTGTCGCCGGTGAGGGAGGTGCTGATGGAGTAGTTGGGGTTGCCCATGGCCGGGATGTCCTTCATGTAGAACGACCCGAAGTAGGTAGCGTGTCGTTCGGGGCAGAAGTACACATCGGCCTCGAGGTTGCCGGCGTACCAGCTGAACATTTCGCTGGCGTAGGTCATGACGGCGACGTGGGCGGTATGCGAGAGGCTCTTCTTATCGACCTGATCTTCCAGTTCGGGCCAGGTGGAGGAGTTGTTGAAGGCCATTTTGGCCAGGTATTCCTGCTGTTTGTCGGTGAGGGAGCGGATGATGCCGCCGAGCACTTGGGCGCGCCGGTAGCTGAGCTGGCCGTCGATTTCAAAGACCCCGGCGGTGTAGGCCATAACCGCCTCGCGGTTGAGGCCGCTGGTGCCCGGCGGGAGATCGCCGGCAAGTTGCCGGCAGAAGGCCTTGATCAACGGAAAGCGCTGGTGGGCGAACTGGGTCAACATGGCTTCCTGCTCTTTGGCGAGGGCGACGAGTTGGGCCTTCTGGGCGTCGCTCAGGAGGTGCAGGATGTTGTTGGCGGCGCGCGGCACGAACGAGGTATTGTGGCCGAGTTGGTTGGTATCCACGTCGCGCATGTACTGGAAGCCGCAGAAGTCTGCGACCTTACCGGGAGGCAGGAAGGTATTGCCGCCGAGGTCGCCGGTCAGGAAGGCGAGGCCGTCGAAGGCGATGGTGTTCAGTTGCGCCCGGTCCGAGATGGCCTGTTCGGTGGAGTAGCCGCCTTGTCCGCGCGCTTCCTGGCTTTGGGGCTGGGGGCGGTTGTCGTCGCCCGGGGCCGGGGCGCCCTCGCGACGGGGAGCCGCAGGCCGGTCGCCAGCGCCGGCTTGCCCCGGCGGCGGGGCCAGGTCGCGCAACTGGTCAGGGTCGAAACCGGCCGCTTTGACGGCAGCGTTCATGGCCGGGCCGCCCCGGATGCCGGCTTGGCGGAAGGCTTCGTGGATGGTTTTCGCCTGGTCGGCCGTGAGGGTCTTCGCGTCGTATTTCGAGAGGATGGTCTTCACCTGTGCGGCCTGCGCCGGGGTGAGGGCTTCCGTTCCCCCGGCGCGGTCCTCGGCGCGGGGCGGTGGTTGGTTGTCAGTGCGGGGTGGGTCCTGGGGTTGTGCCGACACCTGCACGGCTGCGGCCACCCCCAGTCCGATCAGTGCGATGGCAAGTCTGTTCATGGTCGGCTCCTTTTCTCGGGTTTGCGGTTGGGGTCACGTGGGGGCCGCCCGGCCGGGGCGGCAAAGAAGCCGACCGGCGTGGTCCACGGCAGCGGCCCGGTCCGGAAGGGGTTTCGCGACTCTGGCCAGTTCGCTTTCAGGGGATCGGCCTCGTCGCCCCAGGGGAAGTTACGGTAAGGGCCTTTCTGGCCGCCGCGCGCGGCGTACTCCCATTCCGCCTCGGTGGGCAGGCGGAAGCCGCTCCGGTTGAAGTTGCAGGCCCAGGTCGCGGGGTCGTAGCACAGGGGGCGCTGGCTCTGCGCGCTGAGGGCGTTGCAGTAGAGCGCCGCGCCGGGCCAGCGGATGCAGACGATGGGATGGTCGTCTTTGCGGTCGAGCACAGCGAAGGTCTCACCCGTCCAGCCGATGCGACTGAAGGGGGACAGCGCCCGGGTCTTGCACAGTAACTCCTTACCGCCGGTCAGATAGACTCCGCCGTCGCGGACCTCGATCGTCTTCGCGGCCAGGGCGGAGTTCAGGAAGTTGCAGTAGGCGCGGGTGGTGACGGCGTTGATGCCCAGGTAGAAGGCGTCGACCCTGACCGGGTGCAGCGGGGTCTCGTCGCCGCCGTGCTTGGGGTCGACGAAGCCGTGGTGGTCGCCCATCTCGAACTGCCCCGCCGGGATCAGGGCGAAGCCAGGCAGGGCATCCCCTGCCCCCGCCGCCAGGCAGGCGAGCACGGCCAGCCACGCTACCGCCCTGACCCGCAGCGTTCTGGCTTGGAAGTTCATCGTCGGCGTGCTCCCGCTGAGACCGTCTGGGGCCGGGCCACGTCCCGGCGCTACACCCGAGTAACGCGGAACCGCGTCGGTATTCTACAGCTTGGCTACGGACAAACTGGACGAGCTGGACGAACTAATTGGGGTCAACCCTCGACTTTTAGCTTTACGTTGATATTGGATACTACAGCATAGAGCCAAAAAATCGCGACCTGTGCAATAAGGATGGGCCGTGGTATTCAGCCCCAAAGGGGCGTTCCGGGCGCCCA
>CAIZKT010000029.1:0-15127 GCA_903933565.1 uncultured Victivallales bacterium
CGCCTGGCCGCAGGCGCGGGCGGTGGAGCCCACCGCAGCTCCACCAAACCGCGGGCGGGGGCCCCCCACCGCAGCTCCACCGGCTCTGGAGCGCCCGGGGCCCCCGGGCACTGGCCGCGAGCCGCGGCCGGTCCATTTGGAGAGGCGCCTGGCCTCAGGCGCGGGCGGTGGAGCCCACCGCAGCTCCACCAAACCGCGGGGGAGCCCACCGCAGCTCCAAGCGTCACCTACTTGCGCTCGCCGACCTCAAACTTGTTTTCGTCCGAATTGCCGCGCAGTTCCGGGGCGTACATACCCCAGAGCCTGGCGGGCAGGGCACTGAACGTACCGGGTACTTCGGCCCGCAGGCGGTATGAGACGCTGTGCTTACCACGGGCGAGTTGCCGCATGAAGAAGGCCGTGCGCTCGTCGCGGAATTCGACGTAGGCCCCCAGTTCATTGCCGGTGTAGCCGCTGCGCAGATCGACGGGCTCGCAGCCGGCGGCCCTGAAGTCCTCCAGCACGATGTACTCGTAGTCGTTCTTACTCTCGAGCGTGAGTTCGACTTCGATGAGATCGCCGCTGTCGATGCGGGCGCCGTTGGCCAGCGGTTCGCGGCGATAGTGTTCGGCGCGTTGTTTGAGCACCTGGCCGTCGGCGCCGGGCACCGCGACGGCGAGATCCGCGCGCACCAGGCGATAGAGGGCCCGTTCGGACTTCACCTCCAGGCCGGCCTTGGTGATCGGATCCTCCAGGGTGAAATAGCTCACGTAGCAGTTCCAGTACAGCGGCCCCTTGCCCTCCTTGGTCAGCAGGAGGGTGTGCGTCCCAGCCTGCACGCGCTCGCCCTCCAGCAGGAAGGCATTATCGAAGGTGAAGAGGTTATCGGGCGTGATGGTGACCTTCTTGCAGGGCTGGCCATCGAGGCTCACGTTCACCGTCATCTCGGGGCGATCCTCGCCGGCGGCCTTGATGTAGTCGGCGAAGGCCTCCACGCAGAGGGCGGTGTCACGAGTGCTGTTCCAGTAGGTGGCGTGTTTGCGGTTATTGAGCAGGTACTTCACCAGGCGTGGCAGCAGGTCATGGCGTGGGTCCGCCGCGCAGAGCAGCTTCAGGTAGGTGGCCTGGGCCTCGATCTCGCTGCCGTACCAGGTCCACCAGGCATTGCTGTTGCCGAGGTTGAGGTAGGCGGTCTGGTTCTCTTCATCGCGCACGACGAACTGGGCCAGGTTACGCAGGACCATGCCCAACTTCTCTTCCTGTTTCTGCCGTTGCAGGGCCAACCCATACAGCGATAGCCCATACAACGACAACTCGGTACGGTCGCGATAGAGGTAATCCCGCATCGCTTCGTCCAGAACATCGGCATCGCCCAGCACCCGATAGACCAGCGCGTCGGTAGCCTCCGCCTTGCCTTTCCAGGCTTCCGGTCGTGGGTCTTTCTCGGCGTTCCGCAGCAGACGCAGCTGCTCGGACTGGTAGCGCCGCAGCCAGTCGATACCGCGCTGGATGACCTCGGGCGGGACCGCCACGTCGTTCTGCACAGCGACCTGCAGACCATGCACCACCGTGGCCGTCGTGTGCGGCCCACTGCTCTCGCCCCAGCCGCTGAACCAGCCCCAGCCGCCGTCGCTGAGTTGCATCGCTACCAGCGTCTCCACCCCGTCGCGCACCCTGTCCGCCACCTCCTCCTCGTCAAATACCGGCGGCGTCTTGTCGCGCTGCCACTGGGCCGCGCGTCCGGCCGGATCCCCTCGTTCCTGCGCATTCAGATTCGTCCGTTTGCCCCGGACATCCCTGAGCGCCACCCCCATACGCTGCAAGACATTCTGGGTGATGACGGTGGGCAGGAAGCGGTTCAGCGTCTGCTCGGTGCAGCCGTAGGGGTACTCGACCAGGTAGGGCAGCGCCTCGACCATGGCCATGGCCAACGAGGGCGAGAAACGCAGCTCCAAACGCGCCGATTCCGGCCGACGCGCTTTGGGGATCTCGATCTTGACTTCGGCACTGGTGTCCTGCGCCCGCAGCAGTCCGCAGGTGGCCACCGTCTTCTCCAGGCCATGGGCGTAGACCGGAAAGCGCATCTCCATGGCGTCGGACTCGGCCTCGCTCAGCGCCTTCATGCGCACCACGGCCTCGCCCTCTTGCAGCACTTTCACCCGCCAGTCCACCCGCGCCTCGCCCTTGGCCGCGATGCGGATCTTGCGTTCGGCCTGGCCGGCGACCTCCAGACAGGGCCCGTCCAACTCCAGCACGGCACGCACTTCCTTGTCGGTCTCGAGGTAGTTATGGACATTGGCCGACAGCACCACTTCGTCCTTCTGCACAAAGAAACGCGGCGCCTGCAAGCGCAGCAGCAGATTCTTCGAGGTGATGACCTCGGCGCTACCCTCGCCGACGCGGGTGCCGCGGCCCATGGCCCAGACGCGAATCTTCCAGGTGGTGAGGTTTTCGGGTAGAGGCAGCAGCACCTCGGCCGTGCCATCGGCGCCGGTTTCCAGCCTGGCCACCCACACTGCGGTGTCCGCAAACTCCTTACGCACGGTGGGTTGCGGCAGCGCAGGCGCGCCGCCGCCGGGACCTCCCGCGCCCCCGCCCCCGCCCAGGCCGCCCGCTTCGCCCGTTGCCTTGGTCAGCTCCATGGGCGCCGGCGACGACGCCGCCATCGGCATCGCGGCGAACCCGACGGCGTCCATGGCCATACCCGCCTCCCGGCCCATGGCCCGGCCTTTCGTCAGCATGACGCCACGCCGAGGTCCCGGCCCGCCAAAGGCCATACCGCCGTCGGTTCCGTCGCCCTCGGTCACGCCGCCGAAGAAGCCCAGGGATTGCATCGGCACCTCGCGCGGCTTGAGCAGATTGTTGTACCAGCGCGCCAGCGTATGCCAGGTGTTCTCTTGGTGCTGGCGCCGCCACTGCCAGAAATGCGCCCGGATGTCGCCCACGTTCGAGCCGCCAGCGACGTACTCGACACTCTTGTCGTACACGCTCGCCACCACCGTCCCCACGAACGGCGCGCCCCCCGCTTCCGTCAACTTCACCTTGATAAGGCCTTTCGCCCCCGGCGCAAAACGCATGGCCGACGGCAGCACCTCGACCCCCAGCACCCGCGTCTCCGGCGGCACCACGATCTCCTTGATCGCCGTATGCACCTCGCCGTCCGCCACCGTGACCGCCTCGATGAAGAAGTTCGGCATGTCCTTGGCCGTGATGTCGATCTCCTCGAGGGCGCTGCGGCCCTTCAGCCGCAGACATTTCGGGGTCAGGCAGATGCCATTGGCCGCCCGAACAAACAGCAGCACGAAAGCATCTTCGTGATCAGCGCGCACGGCCAATTCCAGGCGCTCGCCGGGACGATACTGGGCCTTGTCGGGCAGCAGCTCGATTGGGCTGAAACGAAAGTCGCCCGGCTTGGCCCCCTCACCGCGCACGGCGAAGATGTAGCCACCCTCGAGGGCGTGGCCCTTGGCGTCCGTGACCGTGTACGAGAGGCGGAACTGCCCGGCGGCCGAGGCGGCCAACTTCTGGGTCGCGCCGCCCTGCTCGTCGCTGGCCAGGTCCCAGGCCTGCACCTCCTTCTCGACCGGCGCGCGCGCCGCATCGTAGCTCAGGCGCAGCAGCCGCAGTCGCCCCTTGCCGGCGACCCCCTTGCCGTCCGGCGTGCGCGCCTGAAAGCTGGCCTGAATCGTGTCGCCGACCGCGTAGTGGCCACGGTCCACCCAGGCGTAGACCTTGAAGGGCTGGCGCGCCGCGATGACGGTGCCGTTGCCGACGATGGTACGGCGGGACTCGTCGCGGACTTCCGCCGTGATCTCGTAGCGGTGGTCGCGGTCACCCATAGCCTCCTTGGCGAGCGCCGTGTCGAGGCTTAGTGTCGCCGTGCCATCCGGGCCGATCGGCAGCTCGACATCCGCCACCACTTCGGGCGGACCGCTGGGCGTCGCCGCCCACCAGTAGGCCGGCCGCTGACAGCCCCAGCGCTGCCAGCCGGGATACCAGTCGTAGTCGTAGGCGAACCACCCATAGCCCGGCCCATAGAACCAGTCCCACGGCATCACCGGATACCCGTTCGTCTGGTGCTCGTAGCGCAGGACTTTGATCTTCGCCGTGGCCTTGGTGACTGGCGCCCCAAAGTAGTACGTCGCCTCCACCCTCGCCTCAATCTTGTCGCCCAACGCCACCGGTTCCGTGGGCGCCTTCACGGTCACCTCAAACTCGGGTTTCTTGTACTCCTCTGCCTGGAAATTTCCCGCGCCGACGACGTCTCCATCCACCTGGACCTGCAACGAGTAGCCGCCCAGCAGGCATTCATCGGCCAGAAGCAACTCGCCGTTGACGCCGCCGTAGGCGTCCGCCGTCAGGGCCCGCTCGAAAACCGCCTCGCCGCGCGGGTTGTTGATGGTGATCTGAATCTGCCGCCCCCCGAAAACACTCGTGTCTCCCTGGTCGTACTTGGCGTGCGCCACCCACACTTTCCACTGCACCTTCTGCCCGGGGCGGTAGACGGGCCGGTCCGTCATCACAAAGCTCTTGGTGGCCTCGTACTCGTTGTCATAGCGCTCCGGGTAACCGATGCCGATGAAGCCGTCGTAGGCGAAACGCCCGGCGCCGCTGGCGCTGATCAGCCACTGGAAATTCTCGGGGGGATGCTCCGGCGTCAGGATCAACAGCCCATCCGCATTCGTCTGGGCGCTCATCTCGGTGGTGACGACGCGGTGCTTGCGCGTTTTTTCAACCCACTCCTGCCGATAACCGAAAAGCTCCATCCTGAGATTCGGCACGGGCTGTCCGGTTACGGCGTCCGCGGTGAATAGCAGCAGCTGGCGGTCCAGTTGCTTCCGCACGATCACGGTGGAGTCCAGCACGACCACGATGCGGCTGCTGTTACCCGCGGGCAACTGGCCGACCAACAGGTAGGCGCCCGCCTCCTTCAGCGGCGTGGTGACCGTGAGGCGCCGGTCGACGTGGTTCGGCTTCGGCTCCAGGGTCAACTCCCACTCGGCTACCTTGCCGGTCAGGTACTGCTGCTCGTTCCCCCATACCAGCCGTTGCCCGATGTCGTACAGATTCAGCTTCTGCCCGTCAAGCTGCTCCGGCCGGCCGCGGAGGTAGGCGCGCGCGTCGTTCACCAGCCGCGGCAAATCGATCCGGTAGGCGGTGAACGCGACCCGCGACGCATTGCGGAAGCAGAAGGGCACCTGTGCCGGCTGCCCAGCCGGCTGCGAATGCACCGGCTCGAACTGCCCCCAGTTGCCCGTGATCTGCTGGAGACGCGACTGCGCTGTCTTCTTGTCGAAGGCCGAGAAGCGCTCCCACCAGGTCACCGCCGCGGGATACTGCCGCCGATTCTCGTACACCGTCGCCAGCAGCTGAGTCGCGTCACGCTTGACGCCGCTATTCGCCCCCTCCTGGTCCGCCAGTTCCTGGAGCAGGGCGATGAAGCGAAACTCCGGCGGCAGGGTGAAGCGTTTCACCCCCGTGGCCAAGCGGGCGAGGGTCTCCTCGTCCTTGAGCGTCTGTACGGCGAAGACCCCGGTCGGCTCGTCGGCGCGGTCGGTCCGGAACCACGGGTGGAAGCTGGCCAGGGTCTGCACGTCGAACTGGGCCTGCAGGAAACGGGCGAATTCGAGACGGGTCTGGCCGGCGTTGCCCGGCAACACCGTTTCGGCCTGCCGCAGCAGCCAGCGCCAGCGTTCGCCGTCATTGGCGGCCAGCTCGTAACTCTCCGGCACCCGGTAGTAGACCGGTTGGCCCTCGGCATCTACCGGCGCCCCCACCGCCTCCTCCCGATTCCGCCGTTCGTCGTAGTCCGGCAGACGCTCCAGGTCCGAGAGCATCTGCAGACGCCAGGCGTCGCCGGTGCCGGACTGGCCGAGCACGATGCCGGCATAGCCAATGTAGAAGCTGTAGGTCTGCTCCGGGGGACGGTGCGCCCGCACCAGGGGCATGGCCTGCTCCATGAGCTGCAGGGCCCGGATGCGGTCGCGCGCCTCGGTCTGCACCCAGCGCCCGCCGACAGCGCCACGGTGGCTGCCACGCTCGTACTCGCCGCCCACCAGCATGCCGTAGTGTGGCACCTGGTTCATCGTGTACCGGGCCGCCTGCTCCAGTAACCGCCAGTTCGTGGCGTGCGCCTTCACCGCCGACTCGATGAAGCCGTCCAGCTGCCCCTGATGGCCCAGCCGTTGCAGGCAATCCAGGCCGCGCTCCAGGTCGTTGGGCGTCTGCCCGGCGTCGGAACGCGGGTCGGCAACCAGCCGCAGAAACACGGCGTAGGCTTCCTGGAAGTTGCCCTCCGCCTGCAGCTTCTGTGCCCGCACACGCTCCGAGGCGTCGTCACCCACAACCCGAGTGAGCGTCGCCAGGAACGCGATTCCGCAGAGGATCTGCCGCGTTTTCATGGTGCTTCGTCCTTCATGCCTCGACCGGGCGCCACCTGGCCATGCCGCAGAATCTGACCTCGCGCCCAGAACCTAACCCCGCCACCACCCAGCGCCAGCCGCGGGAACGCGGGGAGAGGGCGCGGGTTTCGCAGTCGCCGCGAGACGTCGCTGTCAGGGCGCCAACCGCCCGCCTTCCAGCTTGAGGACGCGCCCAGCCCGGCGCACCGCATCCGGGTCATGGGTGACCATCAGCACCGCGCCCCCCGCGGCGGCGAAGGTGGTCAGGGCCTCGAGGACGAGGCGACCGTTTTCCGGATCGAGGTTACCGGTGGGCTCGTCGGCCAGCAGCAGCGTGGGCCGGTTCAAGAGAGCCCGGGCCAGAGCGGTGCGCTGCTTCTCGCCGGTGCTGAGTTGAGCGGGCAAGTGGTCCCGCCGGGCCGTGAGACCGAACTGCTCGACCAGTACCTCGGCCCGGCGGCGGGCGTCCGGGGAGGGCAGGGCGACCGAGGGCGCCAGCACATTCTCCAGCACGGTCAGGTAGGGCAGCACATGGAACTGCTGGAAGACGAAGCCGACGGTGGTGGCGCGCAGACGGCGCCGCTCGGCGGGCGCGGCGGCGTAGACATCGCAACCGGCCAGCAACACGCGGCCGGCACTAGGCCGCAACAGCGTCCCGGCCACCAGCAGCAACGTGCTCTTGCCGCAGCCGCTGGGACCACAGACACCGACAAACTCGCCCGGCCCCAGCGCGAACGACACCGCCTCCAGGGCCGCCACCGTTCCGGCTGGCCCTGCATAGTGCTTGCTGACCGACTCAAAGCCCATAAGCATGTGCGTTTCCCTTACTCCGGACAGAGAGCCGACGCGGGGTCCCGCCGGGCCGCCAGCAGCGTCGGCAGCCAGGCCGCCAGCAGCGCCGAAAATACCCCCGTCGCGACCAGCCCAGCCGCCTCGGCAACCCTCAGCAACGGCGCCATACCCACCAGCGGCAGTGGGTCCAGCCAGCCCGCCAGACCGATCCCGGCCAGTACCCCCAGACCGCAACCCCCGGCCGCCCCCGGCAACGCCAGCAGGCCAGAGCGCGCCAACAGCAACGCCAGCACCTGCCCCTCGCGCCAGCCCAGCGCCCGCAGCAACGCCAGCTCCGGCCCGCGGGTCCGGGCATTGGCCGCAGCCAGCGCCGCCACGGCCAGCATCCCGGCCAACAACACGGCCGGAACCAGCCCAGCCGCCAGGCGCTCACGGGACTGCTGCAAGGCCTGCCGCGCGCCCGCTTCACGCTCCGCTGCCGCCGCCAGGTCCGCGGTCAGCTTGCCGCGCGCCTCGAAGCGTGCCAAGGCCGGCGCACTCAGTTCGACAACTTCAGTCCGCGGTAGGATGCGACGGACCTCAGCGCGGAACTTATCCGCCCCCGGCAGTCCGGCGCACATGCATTCGAGGGCGAGGATAGCATGCACCTGGCCGGGCAGCCCGAAGAGCTCCTGCGCTTGCCCCAGATCGATCCAGGCGGTGATGTCATCCGCGCTGCCGCGCTCCTCGTGACAACGATGCACGCTGAACTCGCGGCCCATCAGGGTGACCTTGTCGCCCACCTTCAGCCCCAGCGAGCGGTGCAGTTCGTGCCCGAGGACGATCGTCCCCGGCGGGACCGGCTGCACCAGCGGCTTCTTGGCGCTGTAGTTCAACTGGGCCACCTCGCCGCGGGAGCCGATGAGGATGATGCGGCGGCCCTTCTCCTCCCAGAGCACTCGGCGCTGCACGATGGGGAGCAGGTGTTGGATGGTCATGATGCCGGACTCGGCCAAGGTCCGCACGTAGGTCTCGGGCAGGGTGCCGCGGATCTCGCCCTCCGCATGCCAGGCCCGCAGATCCTGGCCCTCGGGGAGGATCACGAGATTGAAGCGCAGTTTGAGGGTGGCCTTGCGCATCTCCTCCTCGAGCGCGGCACTCTGCTCGGCCACCCGCCCGCGGCGGCTCTCGAGCGCCTGGATGGTCCGCGCCTCATGGCCGCGCAGGAGCACCAGGCAGGCGGCCCAGACGCCCACCGCCAGCGCCACGGCCACGCCGCCCAGCAGCGCGTTCCCCGCCCGAAAGCGCGCCTCCCGCAGGAGCAGTCGCCAGAGACTCATGACACACCTCAAACCTCGTTCTTCAACTCGTCCGCCGGGTCCAGGCGCAGGGCCAGGGCCGTGGCCAACGCGCTGGCCGGCAGCACCGCGGTCCAGGCCACGCCCAGGCCCAGACCAGCCCAGCCAGCCAGCGTCCCCAGGCCGGGCCAGCCCCACCAGGGACACCCAAGCGCTACCCCCACCACCGCCCCCGCGCTGCCGGCCAGCAGACCGCGCCACAACAGCAACCGCTGCACCTGGCCCGGCGCCACCCCCAGCGCCGCCCAGAGCCCGACCTCGAGCCGCCGTTCGCGGGCGTTTACCCACGCCAGAATCAGACTCGCCCCCACCGCCAGCGCCAGCGCCAACCCACAGATGGCCTGCGCCAGCCGTACCCGTATCCGGCGCTGCGTCTCGCGCTCCAAGCGCATCTGCTCCAGCAGTCCCCGCTGGCCCGCTTCGAAGGCTCCCCGTGCCGCGGCCACGGCCATGGTCTCGCCGCTTTCCTCGAGCACGGTCAGACCGGGCATGACCCGGACGATCTCGGCGCGCACCTGGTCGAGTCGATTCCAGGCCGTGCGACATTCCAGCGCGTGAATCTCGCTCACCTGGCCAGGCAGGTTCAGGCGCTCCTGGGCCTCGGGCAGGTTCAGCCACACCGTGATGTCCGCGCTCGTCCCCGTCTCGGGTCGGCAGGAGCGGACCACGAAGCTCCCGCCCAGGAAGGAAACCCGGTCGCCGGGATGCAGATTCAGGCCCCGCTGAAGCTCATACCCCAGATCGAGACGGCCCCGCGGCACCTCGTTGTTCTCAGGCTCGTCCGCGGCGGCCGACGGCCGGCCTTGGCGCGCCCCGACCGCCTGCATAAACACCGTCCAGCCGCGCTCTTCCCAGCGCAGCTTACGCCGCAACACCGGCACCACCTGCTCCACCGTCACCAGGCCCGCCGCGGCCAACCGGCCGGCCGCGTCTTCGGGCAGGGTAGCAGAGGCGAAGCCGTCGGCATAGAAATCGCCCAGCGACTGGGCTGCCGACAGAATCAGGAGGTTGAAGCCGAGGCGGCGCATGGCTTGCCGCAGGTCGTGGTCATAGCGCTGCAGTCCGGCACGCCGGGCCTCATCATGCTGCGTCAGGATGGCCTCCGTCACCCGGTCGTGCGCCCGTACCGAGGCCAGCGCCGCCAGGAGTGCCGCTACCCCGGCGGCGACCGCGGCCGCCAGAAGCACGAAGCTGGTGCTCCGGGTCCGGCATTCGCGCCGGGCCAGGGCCAGCAGGGTTATGGCGCGGTCACACGTCACGCCTGAATCATCCTCTGCGTTCACACAAGCAGCAGCACCAGCACGCCCCCGACGATCAGCGCCACACCGGCGCCGCGCAGCACGCACACCCTCTCTTTAAGGAAGAGCGCCCCGACCGCGGTGCTGATCACGATCCCGATGTTGCGGCTCGCCGCCACCAGGGTCACATTGCCATAGCGCAGGGCCACCATGATCAGCATGTACGCGCCGATCGACAGGACCCCAACCGCCAGCACCGCGCCCCGGTTACTCCCCCATTCGCTCAGGATGCGGCGCCGTGCTGACGCCCGGGCCAGGACCCATAGCGTCAGCACGGCGAGCAGCGTCGAGTGCATCAGGAAGTAGTACTCGATGACCGACGGCGGACGCGCCAGAGTCATGGCGCCACGGTCGACCACGTGGTACCCAGCGATCAGGCCGCCGGTGAGTAGCGCCAGCCCAATCCCGCGCCGGGCCAAGGCGCGATCCCCGCTGCGCTGCACGGCGGAGCCAGCCACCCCGGTCACACCAAACACGATGAGGACCACGCCAGCCACCTGAGCCAAACTCAGCCTGTCGCCCAGCAGCACCATGCCCGGAACCAGGCTGACCAGCGGCGCCACCCCACGGCTGAGCGGATAGGCCACCGACAGATCGGCGTGTTCGTAGGCCGTGAACAGCGCGATGATGTAGCCGGCTTCGATCAACCCCGAAAGCAGGGCCAGCCCCACGATCCGCGCATCCAGCGGCCCCGGCGCCAGCAGGCGCGCGCCAACGAACACCGGCAGCACGGCCAGGGTCCCGACGACCGTCGTCAACCAGGCAAACGACAGCTTGTCGCCGCAACGCTTGACCAGGGTGTTCCACAGCACGTGGAGCGTCGCGCTGGTGAGGACCATAAAGAACACGGCAAGACTCACGACTCAAGACTCCTAACCCGGGGAACAAATGCGACAACGAACTGGGACTCAGGGGACAGATGGGACTCAGGGGACGCATGGGGGATAGGCAGGCCCGTCCCCGCCGTCCCAGGCGTCCTATTCGTCGCCTTGCCCCAGGCTGTCACCTGCCATCGCACCGCCGGCCCAACATATCGCCCGGCCAAGGCCTTGCCAGCCCGAGGCCGGGCCTCACGCGGCTCACTCCGGGCGCTGTGCAAAGCGCCGTTGCAGCAACTCCCGCAGGCGGTGCCGAGCAGCGCTTTCGGTGTTGGCGAAGCGGGGGTTGGCCGCCGGGCGGGACGAGCCGGGGGCAGCGGGGGCGGCCGCCGGGGGCGGTCGAAGGGGGGCCACCGCGGGCGCCGGCAAGACCTCGTTGAGGTCACTCCACACAGCCTCGCCCGCCGGCCAGACGCACGGACAGCCGCAGTGCTTCAGGAGCGCCCCGGCGACCCCGCGCAGGGCCACCGCGTCGGCGGCACAGTAGCGCACCAGCAGATCACGGTGCGGGCGACTGCGCTGCTGCTCCCAGCAATTCCACAGGTCGACCGCCTGGGCGCCATCGACGCCCACCAGATCGGCAGGCCGACGCAGGCCCAATTGACTCTCCACCGCCTTCAGACCGCCGCGCCAGCCCGCGTGGTAGCAGACCCAGCGTAGGTCAAGATGGGCGCAGGGCAGCTCGGGAATATGGAATCCGTTGCGGATCATCGGGACATCAAAACTGGCCCCGTTGAAGGTGGCCAGCAACTCCACCTGCGGCAATAGATCGAGAAAGTCGTCGAGATTCTCGTCCCGCACAAAGGTGTGTAGCCGCCCCTGCCACAGACAGGCGATCACCGTGACGCGGGCGCCGTGGTGCAGGCCGTCGGTCTCGAGGTCGACGAAGGCGGCACGCTCGCCGTAGGCGGCCAGCAGACGCCAGAGGTCGGGGCCGCGCAGGGCCCGCGCCAGGTAACCAATATCGCCGTCGGCCAGGGCCTGCTCACAACGCGCCACCGCCTCGAGCAGAGCGGCCCAAGACGCCGGGCCCAAGCGTAAACCCGCGGGCGGCTCAGACCCGAGTTCGCCCCACGCCTTGACGCCGAGGGCACCCAGGCGGGCCGCCCGGACCGGCCCGATCCCCGGTAGGTGCAAGAAAGCACCGCGCACCATGGCTGCGTTCCCCCTCAGTGAAGCCGTTCGCGTTTCTGCCGCAGGATGTCGGCGGCCCGCCCCAGGCGTTGGCTCAACTTGACCAGGTCCGCATCCTCGCCCGGCGCCTCCACGGCGGCTTCGCGAGGACGGCGGACCACGGTGACCTGGGGCAGCCCCACAACGCCCTCCAGCAGGGCGTCGAGCAGGCTGCGGGTGCAGGCCACCGAGGCGTCGGACTCAACCAGCAACTCGATGAGCTCCACCGTGTCCACGCCCGGCGGCAGGGGTGGCACGCAGGCCGGGCAACCGCCTTTGCAGGGGCAGGCCGACATGACCTCGCGGCAGAGGCGCAGGGCATCGTCGAGACGCTCGTAGATCTTCTCGGCGTAGCCCACCCCGCCCTCGTGCTGATCGTAGAGGTACAGCGCGCTCTTCCAGCGCGACGGCTCGTCGACCTGCAACGACACATCGGTGCCGATGTCGTTGGTATCGGCCATGCACAGACTCGGCGCCGTGCGCCGCAGGATGTAGCTCAGACCGAACAGGGCCGCGCCCAGAAAGCGCTTGTCCTGCCCGTCCACCAGCGCCAGCCATTCCTTCGGCGCCAGCAGGGACAGGCCCGTGGTGTCGTACTCGAAGGCCGGTAGCGTAATCGGGCCGTAGCCGATGTTCTCGTAGCTGCGCTCGCGGATCTTCTTGTAGAGCTTGGGCTGTTTGTTGACGTGGACCGCACCGAAGGCCACCGCTGCCGCCTGCTGCACCCGCTCCTCGTAGACCGCGCTCATCTCGAGGCGATTCTCCCAGACCGCCTCGGTGTAGTAGTCAACCTCCACGACCTCGACCCGGCAGAGCTTTTTTTCCAGGTCCAGGTCCATGGACAGGTAACGCCGACCGAGGTGCTGGTAGATCGCATCCTTATAAAGCGTGCCGCGGGCGCCGATGGGATCGATCTCGCCGATGACCTCGGTGCCGCAGTAGATGTCGACGTTGTAGTCGGTCAGGCCGCGCAGATCCACCCCGCGGGCAGGATAATCGCTCAGGGCGTAGCGGAAGCACTGGTTGTACGGCTTCAGCGTCTGCTCTTCCGCCAGGATGCCGAGCGCCAGGCTGAAAGCCGGCTCAGGAAACAAGGGCTCGGAGCGCCGCAGCGGATGCTCGTAGGCGGCGCAGGGCAGATGCTGCAACAGGATGTAGGGGTTGTCCGCGCTCAGCCAGGCGTGCTCGATGGGAGCCTGGGTGATGAACTCGGGGTGGTTGACCAGGTACTGATCCACCGGCGAGTCCTTGGCGATAAAGACGATCACCGCGTTGCTGCCCTTGCGGCCGACCCGGCCAGCCTGCTGCCAGAAGCTGGCCACGGTGCCGGGGTGACCGGAGAGAATGCACAGATCCAAATCGCCGATATCGATGCCGAGTTCGAGGGCATTGGTGGTGATAATGGTGGTGGTGCGGCCCTCGAACAGATCCCGCTCCAGCTGCCGACGTTCGCTCGGCAGCAGCCCCCCCCGGTAGGGCTTGACGCGCTCGGCCAGATGGCTGTAGCGGCCATCCACGACGGCGCGGTACAGCCGCTCCACCTCCTGCCGCGCCCGACAGAAACAAATCGTCCGAACCTGGCGCTCCGCGGCCTCGCGGATCAGCGCTATCGACACCGATCCGGGACCCTTGCGGTACGGCGCCGCACCCGGGCTCTGCACCAAGGGCGGGTTCACCAAGTACAGGTCCCGGCGCGGCCGCGGCGCACCGTCCCGGTCGAGCACCCGGAACTCCCGCCCAAACAGCGCCCGCACATGCTCCCCCGGATTGCCTACCGTCGCCGACGAACAGATGAACTGCGGCCGACTGCCGTGCATCTCACAGACGCGCAGCAACCGGCGAAACACGTTGGCCACATGCGAACCGAAGGCGCCACGGTACGTATGCACCTCGTCCACTACGATGTAGCGCAGCCGCGACAGGAAGGCCTTCCAATGCCGGTTGTGATTGGGCAGAATCCCCGCATGCAGCATGTCCGGGTTGGTGATGATGAAATCGGCCGTGCGCTGGAGGTTCTGGCGCTCCTCTTGGGGCGTGTCGCCGTCGAACGTCCCCAGCCGCTGCGTCTTCATCGCCGCGCGCAGCAACCGTCCAAGGGTGGACTCCTGGTCCCGCGACAGCGCCTTGGTCGGGTATAACAGCAACACACTGAAAGGCGTCGGCGCGGTCATGTACGCATTCAGGATCGGCAGCAGGAAGGAGAGGGTCTTACCACTGGCGGTCTGCGAGACTAGCACCGTGTCCTGGCCCCCCGAGATCGCCGCAAACGCCTCGGCCTGGTGCGAGTACAGCGACTCGATGCCGCCCGCGACCAGCACCTCCCGCAAGCGCGGCTCCAGCGTCTCCGGGAAGTCGGCGAAACTCCCGCGCTTCGGCTCGATGACCTGGTGAGCCTGGATCTCACGCTCAAAGCGGTTCTTCAGAAAAGCGACGACATCACGCATGGCTGAACCACCGGCTGAGGACCCTTGACGCGCTACCGTGAATGACTATTCTATATTAGTCTTCAGGGGAGCTTTGTCCAATGCCGGAGATGCCAGGAGTGCCAACGCTTCCGTTCCGCCGACGGCGGGCGGCCCATCTGCGGTTGGGCCGACGCGGCGAGCGCCTGGCCTGCACCCTGCTGCAGCGTCTCGGCCTGGACGTGCTGACGACCAACTACCGCACGGCACAGGGCGAAGTCGACATCGTGGCGCGGCAAGGCACGACGCTGTGCTTCGTCGAGGTCAAGACCCGTCATCGGCAGCTCCAGGCGCGCCCCGCCGACGCCGTGGGCCGCGCCAAGCGACAGCGCATCATGCAGGCCGCCCGGCGCTACCGACGCGACCTCGGCTGGCCGGCCATCCCCCACCGCTACGACATCGTGGAAATCGTCCTGGTCGGCCGCCGCCTGTACGATGTCCGCTACTGGCCTGGCGCCTTCACCGAGGAGGAACGCCCCTGGGGCGATACCATGGTTCGCCTCGACGATGACGACCTGGACGAGTAGCCGCCTTGAACCATCCCCCGAGAGAGACGCCATTCCCTGGGCGCGCCGACCGTCGGGTCGGCTCTGGCCGCGAGCCGCGGCCGGTCCATTCCCCTGGAGAGACGCCTGGCCTCAGGCGAGCGGTGGAGCCCACCGCATCTCCAGCCGATGGGAGCGCCCGGGGCCGCCCGGGCACTGGCCGCGAGCCGCGGCCGGTCCATTCCCCTGGAGAGACGCCTGGCCTCAGGCGAGCGGTGGAGCCCACCGCATCTCCAGCCGATGGGAGCGCCCGGGGCCGCCC
>CAIZKT010000030.1:0-11495 GCA_903933565.1 uncultured Victivallales bacterium
CAGCGGCGCCCTCCAACGCCCTTCGTCCGCCGCGGCGGACGAGGGGCGGAATGGGAAGCGCTTTGGGTCATACGAGGTTGCTGCAAGTCTCATACAAGCAAACCCCTACGGAGCTGACTTGCGCCCAGCGCAGGGCAGCGCCCTGGGTTGGCATCAACCCGCAAAGTTTTCCACCCTGACGGGGGGGACAACCTCGGGATGCCTAGCCCTGGGCCAGTCCCTCGCCGAGATCGTGGTCCACCTGATCTTCAGCACCTCTGGGATTGAACGCTGCAAGGGCGGGTTTATCGCAGGCCTGCAGCCTGCCTTCGCGGGGGGGGCCAGTACCCAGGGCGCTGCCCTGGGCTAACGGATTGTGCCCCTTCGGGGCGGCCGAACGGGGGCCAGACCTTAGGGAGTTTGTATCTGCCAACGTACCGCGAGATGGGCGTCATATTCTCGGCTTCCCCTCTCCGAGGTTGGGCGTTGGACGTTCGAGGTTCGACGTCCGTGCCAACTCCCTTGGACCTGCTCAGAAGACCCTTTCGGTTGCACCCACGGGGCAGGGTGGCAGCGTTTCCAGGGTGGTCAGCCAGGTTGCCCAGGCGTTGGGGTTGCGGCCGAGGTCTTGCCCGCTGATCTCCCGTAGTTCGGCCAAAGCGAAGCTGGCCAGGATGTCATGGACATCGTCGAGGAAGCCAGCCAGGCGCCGGGCGCCGAGGCGACTGCCGCAGCGCGCGGCGGCGGCGGCAAGGAGGACCTCGGCCAGGGCGCTGTGGTAGACGCGACCGCTGTCCTCGCCGTCCCGGCGCCCCCAGCCGCCAATCCACTGGCGCTCAAGCAATCCATCGAGGGCCGTCCCCAGCCGCGGTTCACCGAGACGCTCGGCACAGAAAGCGAGGTTGAGCAAGCGGTCGAAGTGGGGCACGCGCTGCATGTCGATACGCTCGCGGATGTAGGCATTGAGGGCGCGTTCGGGGGGGCCGCCGCTGGTGGTGTCAGCGATGATCACCGCGACGGTCGCGGCGGCTTCGTGTACCCGGGCGATGCCAAGCAGGGCGAGGAGCTGATTGAGACGCCAGTAGTCGTCGGCCGCGTCGACGATACCCGCCCGTGGGTTTCCCGCCTTGTGCGGATGAGTGTCGTCATAGCAGCGCGAGGCGGCGAGAGAGAGTTCGCCGAGGGCTGAGACCAGCAGGTCGGCGCCGACGGTGGAGCCGAACCAGGCCAGGGCCTTCGCCAATTGCAGGCGGTTCACGCCTGGCTGTGCGAAGGCTGCCAGGAGCCGGGGCAACGCCTCATCTGGGGACTGCAGGGCGACGCTGAGCAGCGCCGTCTCATCGCCGCTGGCGAGTTGCTGCACGACCGTACAGAGGTCGATGGGGACGGGCCACGGAACCGGCAGTTGGTCCGACACCACCCCCAGACCGCGCAGCCGTGCTGTCAGGGCTCGCAGGTCGAGTTCCCGCGGATCGCCGCCCGCGGCAGCAGCAGCGGCGGCGGCCAGGCCGGTAGCGTAGCCCAGATTCTGCACATCCGGGGCCATGCGACAGAGGCAGGCGGCATCGGTGGTCGCCGAGATGGCTTTGGCCGTCACCAGGAGGCCGCACAAGCCTTTCGGGATACAGCAGCGCAGCGGAATACGCACCGGTATAAGAGTGGTGTGTACGGGCAGAAAGCCGAGTCGGCCCAGCCAGGAGGTGCTGATGCCGTGCGGGTCCCAGTCTGTGCAGGCGACGGCGAGGGTATCGTCGAACGATCGGCCGCCGAGAATGTCGCGCAGGTCCAGGGTGTATTCGCCCTCGATGTGCCTGCCCTCGCGCACCGTGAGTATCGCGGCGAAGTCGAACCCGTGGCCTTTCCGGTGTGCGAGACGCAGGCCGCGCTGGGTTTCGGAGAGTCGGCGCTGGTCGATGACATCGAGGTCGGCGCTACGGTTCTGCCAGCCGCCATGGCCCAGGCTCCACTGGCTGCAATCCTGGGCCGTCCCCGAACGCGGGTCACCAAAATGCGTGCGGACCCCGCAAAAGACGGCGGCATCGCCATCGCCGGTAGCGTCGACGGTGAGCTTGGCGCTGACCCGAAAGAGGCCGTCGCGGTCGGCTGCCAACAGCCCGCGCACCCGGCCCTGATCCGTGTCGCTGCCGCAGACCACGGCGCCGGGGAGCCAGCGCCCGCCCTGTCCAACGACCGCTCTGAGGTAGTGCAACATCTTGATGATGCGTCGGTTGCCGCTCCTGCCAGGGTGCATTTCCTCAGCCAGTGCCGCAACGCGCTCATCGAGGATGGCAGTGAAACCGCCGCGGTAGCCGTGGTAGTATCCCGCGACCAGGCCCAAAGTCTGAGTGCCGCCCAGGTCAGAGAGCTGTTCCAGGACTGCGGTTGCCGCACCCGCCTCCAGCGCCGCGGCCGCGGCATTGGCGCCGGCGGTGCCCCCACCGGCCACGAGCACGTCCACCTCCGCGGCCAGGGGAATATCCCCAAGCGAATGAAGCTGCGCCACGGCCAGCGTGACGCCGAGCGCCGGGTCGTCCAGCGGGGTGAACTGGCAAGAATCCAGGCTGAGGCGGGCGGGGCCCAGGCGGACCCCGTCCGGCGCCGCGAGAGGGCCGCGCGCCGCCGCCGCGGCCAGCGCTACGGCCGCCCAGCGCTCGGCCTCTTCCTGCAATTGGGCCACATCATCCCAGGAGGCGCCAGCCGCCAGTCCGTCGGGGCCCCGTAGCAACCCGGCCGGCAACGCAGCGGCGGAAGGCCGCGGCGGCGGCGGCTCCCAGAGCGTCGCCGCCAGCTCCGCCAGCACGGCCCGGGAGAAGGCAGGCACCGTGCGAATCAGCTCCCGAGTCAGCGCCACGCTGCGCTCGCGAGCCAGAAACTCAGCCTGCGCCCGGAGAGTGCGGCGGTCGTGAGCGGCAGTCGACACCTCGAGGGCGAACTCCGCCCACAGCGAACAGGCGGAATTCCGCCCGGCGTGGAAGATCACCCGGTTCCCCGCCAAGCCCACTGCCGGATCGATCTCGAGCTCACGCGCCGCCGGCCACTGCGCTCCGGCAAAGCCGACGGTGAACCGGCAGAGGCGCTGCGGGGGCTCCGGGACAAGCTCGGGAGAGAACAGCCGCAGGACGTCGGCCGTGGCCGTGCAGTCGACCAGGAGCGCCGCGTCAAGCCGCAGGAGCCCCTGCTTGGCGGCGAGCAGGAGGCCGGTAACACCGTCCCGGCCGCACAGGACCCCGGCGGGCGTGCAGAGCAACAGGGTGACCACGGCCTGCGCTTCCAGCGCGGCGCTGAGCTGTTTGCGGATGCTGCCGCGGAACAGCGGGGTCTCAGATTGCCACTCAGCGGGCAGGCCGGCGACATCCACATTGGCATCCGCCGCCTCGGCGGCGGGCGCAAGCAGGTCCCGCAGGGCCTGCATGGACGGCGTGGTGGCCGGACTGCCGCGGAGCCACGGTCGCAGGACGGCCGTGAGATCGGAGCCCAGGAACGGGGTGGGCTCGACCAACACCACCCGCGTCCCGCGGCGTGCCGCGGCCAGGGCTGTCAGGCAACCCCCGAGAGTGGCGCCGACCACGATGAGATCACAGGAACGGCTTGACATCAGGCTGTCTCCCGGAAATGCAACGGCAGTGGGCAGGCCCTCCCGCGGACCTTACTCGCTGAGCCATACTCGGCCATCCTGGCGAAGCAGCTCGTCCGCCGCGTCGGGGCCGTCTTCGCCACGCCGGTAGTTGGGGAACAGTCCGGGGGCTAATTGGGCTTGCGCTTTGAGCAGCGGCTCGACGAAAATCCAGGCCGCTTCGATGCTGTCGGCCCGCCAGAACAGCGCCGGTTTACCCAGCAGCGCATCCAGCACCACCCGAGCGTAACTCTCCGGCATCACCCGCCCGAGGTCCTGGTAATCGAACTCGAGGTGCGTCTGCCCCACCAGGTCGGCCGGACCGGGCTCCTGCGCGTTGAAATTCAGGCGGATACCTTCGCGCGGCTGAATCCGCAAGAACAGCGTATTCGGTTGCACCGCGGCACAGGCCGTGGCGCTGCCCAGGACGCCGAGCGGCACGCTGCGGAAGCGGATCACGACCTCGGTGAGTTTCCGGCGCATGGCCTTGCCGCTGCGGATATAGAAAGGCACTCCCTGCCAACGCCAGTTGTTGATGAACACGCGCACGGCCGCGAAGGTCGGCGTAACCGATTCCGGCGCCACCCCCTTCTCGTCGCGGTAACCCTCGTACTGACCAAACACGAAGTCTGCTGGTTCGGGGGTCCGCAGGGCTTTGAAGACGTCGTGTTTGCGGTCGCGGATGGATTCCTCATCGCCGGCCAAGGGCGGCTCCATGGCGACCAGCGAGAGCACCTGCAACACGTGGTTCTGGAGCATGTCACGGACGACTCCGGCCTCCTCGTAGTAGCTGCCACGGCCTTCGACGTCCAGGCTTTCCGCGGCAGTGATCTGCACGTGGTCGACGTGCTGGCGGTTCCACAGGGGTTCGAAGATGGCGTTGGTGAAGCGGAACACCATCAGATTGCGCACGGTGTCTTTGGCGACGTAGTGGTCGATGCGGTAGATCTGCGGCTCGGTGAAGACCCGCGAGACCAGCTCATTCAGCCGGCGCGAGCTCGGCAGGTCGGTGCCAAACGGCTTCTCCATCAACACCCGATGGCCCTTACCGCTGCGGCCCTCGACGGCAAAGGGACTCTGGCCGATCTGCTCCAGCACCACCTCCGTCACACTCGGCGGCAGAGCCAGGTAGAACAGCACGTTATCCTGGCCGCGACACGAGCAGGTCGTGGTGATGTACTGGTGCAGCCGCACGTAGGCTGCGGCATCATCGTAGCCGCCGGCGAGGTAATGCAAACGCGGCGCGAAATGGCTCCAGGCCGTCTCGTCCGCGCCGACCAGGGCCCCGAAGCGGCTTTCGACCCAACCCCGGGCCTGCCGGCGCCACTCGTCGTGCGCCCCTGCCGAGCGGCCGGTCCCGATCACCGCCAAGCGCTCTGGCAACCGCCCCTGGCGCTCCAGGTCGAAGAGGGCCGGCAGCAGCTTGCGCCGGGTCAGGTCGCCACTGGCCCCGAAGATCACCATGACGCACGGGGCAACCTTCTGGCTGGAGGATTCCGCGGACATGCCTCTCCCCTCTTCGTGATGGGCCTGGGGTTAGCGAACCGGCGCTTCATACCGCGGCGTGAGGTCGCCCGCAGCGCCGGCCCAAGCGAAGCCAGTCGGCACGCGGAGCTCCCCGACGCGCTGCAGCGCGCCCGTCCCATCTCGTTCAAACTCATAACCGCCGCGCTCGGCATCCAGCAGCAGCCCGCGAGTCTTCCCCGGCGTATCGGTGACCGTCAACAAGGCCTGTCCCTGAGCCTCGACGCCGTCCACCGCGAGGCCACCGCCCGCCCCGGCCAGATAGCCGATCCGGGTTCCGTCCGTCAACACCGCGCTGAACCCAGCGGCGCCGCCAGCGCTCGTATCACGGAGGCTCGCCACCCCAAACGTCGCTGCCGGCGAAGGCAGGATCAAGGTCACCACCAACTGGTCGCCCGTGCCCCGCCACTCGCTCAGCAGGTCCACCGCCGGGGTGTAGCGTTGCCGCGTCTCGTCCCAGTTCAGGGCTCGCCAGCCGAGAGCGGTGGTTTCGGACTTCTCGCCGTAGTGCTTGCTGCAAGCCAGTGTCGCGGCGGAGAAGAAGCGCAGTTCGAGATTGGCCCCGGTGGCGCTGCGGGTCGCGGCGGAGCGTCCGTCAGGGCTGACCACTACCTCGGCCTCGGCAAACTCGGGGCTGAGGCACCATGACTGCGCGTAGTCGTGGGTTCCAGGGCCAAAGAGCCGGTCGGTGATGATCCAGATGCCCAGGCGGCGCAGGAAAAGGACCTGACGCTCATGGCGCACGTCGGTGACCACGACCTTCTCCGTCTGGCCCGTGCGGAAGTTCCAGCCGCCGTAGGGGCTGTCGTAGATGCCTTCAGCCAGGTCGAACAGAGGTGAACTGTGCCAGCGGGCCGCAATCGGCTGGTCGTAGCGCGGCGTGCCGGTCCCGGCATTCAGGAGCTGCGAGTAGCCGTCAACCGAGAGGGAGGTCTGAGAGACGGTGCTATCGAAATAACGACTGTAGACGCCGCGGTCGGAGTAGGCGTCGGCTCCGGAGTTGACCAGCAGGTAGCGGCCGTACGCGGCGATGGCCAGGCCATTGCCGCCTTCGCGCATGTGCCCGGGGCCCGGCCGACTCGTCTTCATGAAGGCATAGAGGCTTCCAGGAGTCCAGCCATCACGCATCACGACCCAGCCGCCGTAGGGAAAATACACTGAGTTGAAGGCCGGTTCCGGCAGCGTCCCATCGCCGAGCAGACGATTGCTGATGCGCTCGCGCAGGGGCGGCAGCGTCCCCTTCGCCTTGGCATAGGCCGCCACCGCCCGTTCCCGGGAGTGGCCCCAGGTGTTGTCGCAACCCGTGGCGGGCCGACGGCCATCGGGCATGACGACCGCATCCAGGAAGCGTTCGCGCCCATCGCGCGCCTGCTGGAAGCGGGTCAGCCACGGCAAGTCTTGTCCCTGCAACGGCGGGTTGGAACGGGCCAGCGCCAGCAGCGCGTCGAGCGCGTGAATCAGGCCGGGATTGTAGTTGAAGGACTGTTCCATGTCCGAACCGTCCTCCAGGTAGCCGCTGGAGGCGATGTACCACTCCATCCGCTGGATGGCGGTGGCGGTCCAGGCCGGGCCGTCGCGCAGGTCCTGTAACACCAGCGAGGTCTTGAGCAGGCCAAGGGCGCAGTGGACGAACTGGTTCGGCGTGCCGACGCCTTCCAGGCCACGGATAGCGCCAGGGACTTCGAAGCGTACCACGTGCAGAACCAGGGTGGCCAACTGGCGCGGGTCCAGCGCCGCCTTGGCCTGCTCTGGCGACACCGCGATGGCCACCGGCAGCCAGGAGAAAAGGTTATCCAGGCGCCAGGCGAAATACAGCTTGCTCTTGCTGCCCCAGGGGATGGACTGCTGCACGTGCGGCTGCTTGTCCCACTTGATCCGGCCGCCCTCGCGCAGCAGCCGCTCGTGCGCCGGCAACCAATTCCGGGCGAAGTCATCCCAGTAGCCGAGGAAGGCACGCAGGTAGGCCGGATCGTGAGTCTTGCGGTAGGCCTCGGTCAGGGTGCCGACCCAATGCATAGTCGAGACGTCGCGCAGGACCACGTCGTAGCCATCCTCGGGGATCTTGTTCCAATCCACCTGGCCCGGTAGTCCCAAGGTGTAGCGGGTCACTTGGTTGAACTCGCCGTACTGGGCGGTGGCCACGCGGCCGTCCTTGAGCAGGTCTTCGGCCTTGGTCGCGCTCCACAGCCAGAATCCGGGCGGTTCGCCCAGTTTGAGGCCGGCCGCGAAGTCGACAAGATGGTCGCGGTAAGCCGCCAGGGCGCCGGCGGAGTCGCCGCTCTCGGCGCACTGCTTGACCGCCGCCAGGCCGGGTCGCGTCAGGTCCAACAGGCCGCAGAGTTCGCGGCTCAGATCAGCCTCGGAGATCATGTTTGCACTGCCTTTCTCCTGCGCCCACAAAGAGGATAACGACACCCCGAGGAACAAGGCCCCCACGAGAGTGCCCAACCTCAGCCAACTCCGGGCTGCTGCCCTGAAGGGGCACAAGCCGTCAGCCCAGGGCAGCGCCCTGGGTACCGGCCCCCGCCCGCCGATTGCGGGCTGTCGGCCTGCGACCAACCAGCCCGTGCAGCATTCAATCCCAGACATACTGTTCGTCATACTCCACACCATACCGTTGGAGGAAGGCCCGGAACTCCTCCTGGAAGGTCTTGCGCCGGTGGTGCTCTTCCTGGTCCGCAATGTACCGTTTCACGGCCTCGACGCTCGATTCGCTCACCGAGAACCCGCCATAGCCGCTCTGCCAATGGAAGCCGCCGAACTCGGCTCCCCTGGCCTTCAGCCACTTCGACGAGCCCTTCTTGACTTCCTCGACTGCCTTGGCCAAAGCGACGTTCTTCGAGAGCACGAAGAGAATATGCGCGTGGTCGGTCACGGAGTTGACCAGGAGGGCGGGGCTTTCGAGTTCGCGCAGGATGCCTACCATGTAGACGTGAAGTTCACCCCGGACTGCGAGCGTCAGAACCGGCAGCCGGTCCTTGGTGCTGAAGATCAGGTGGACCACAATCTTGGCGAGGGACTGGCCCATGGTCTGGACATCCTGAGGTTATCCCACCCCGTCAGGGTGGAATGCTTTGCGGGTTACGGCCAACCCAGGGCGCTGCCCTGGGCTGGTGAATGTCAGCCTTTCAGGCTTGGAATCGATGCCTGTATTCTCCGTTCTGCCGCCCCGAAGGGGCACCATTCGTCAGCCCAGGGCAGCGCCCTGGGTACCGGACCCCGCCCGCGCGTTGCAGGCTACAGGCCTGCGACAGACCCGCTCTGCCGCCCCGAAGGGGCACCACTCGTCAGCCCAGGGCAGCGCCCTGGGTGCCCTGGGTACCGGGCCGCGGGGCCTCTTCGACCCCGTTATCATACAGGCGCAAACGGCCCATCCCAGTCCGGGCCTTGGGCAACCCTGCCTCTTGACTTGCGCCCACCGGCTCGGGGCGGTAGGGTTCAGGCACGGTAGGTGGGCGGGGTCCCGCAAGCTGGACGCGGGCGTTGCCCTGGCGGTGAACCAAGCCTGGGGGAGCTCCCGAGATGATTCCTGTACGGCGTCTGTTACTTACTCCGCTGCTGGTGATTGCGGCGGTAACCACGGCGGCCCCTTTCACGCTCCACGTGGCGCCCAACGGCCGGGATACCTGGTCCGGCACGATTGCGGCAGCCAACCGGGCTGGCAGCGACGGGCCCTTGGCATCACTGCCCGGCGCACAGGCGGCGTTGCGCGCCCGGCGCCAAGCGGGCACGCTGGTCGGGTCGGCGCGGGTGGAGGTGCAGCCCGGGACCTATTTCCTGGCCGAGCCGCTGGTGTTTCTGCCGGCGGACTCCGACACCACCTTTGTCGGCGTCGCCGGCGCTACCACGATCCTTTCCGGCGGGCGGCGGGTAGAGGGCTGGCAGGAGCAGTCACCTGGGCTGTGGGTGGCGACGCTGCCTGAGGCCAGTGGCGGCAAGTGGCCCCTGCGGGCGCTGTACGTCAACGGTACGCGGGCCGTTCTGGCCCGCAGTCCGAACGTGGGCGCCTTCTTTCGCACGGCCGGCAAGGCCGCGCCCGGGGTCGGGGCGGATGGCAAGGAAACCGACGCTGCCAAGCAGGCTTTTCGCTTCAAACCCGGCGATCTGCGGAACTGGCCGGATCTCGCCGGGGCGAACGCCGTGGTCTTCTACCACTGGGAGACCGGTATGCTGCCCCTGGCGAGCGTGGATGAAGCCAGCCAGAGGGTCACCTTCGCTGGTGAGTTCAAGTGGCCATTCTGGCCCAATCAACGCTACTACGTCGAGAACTTCCGCGCGGCGCTGGACGCGCCCGGAGAGTGGTATCTGGACCGGGCCGCCGGGCGGCTGTACTACCGCCCCCGCCCCGGCGAGACCATGAAGCGGGCGACCGTGATTGCCCCGCGGCTGCCGCAACTGGTGCTCCTGCAGGGCGATCCCGAGGCTGGGGCGCTGGTTGCCGAGCTCCATTTCGAGAATCTCAGCTTCCAGCACAGCGACTTCGTGCTGGATCCCAAGGGCCAGTGCGACTGGCAGGCGGCGGTCACCGTAAACGCCGCGGTCCAGGCCGTCGGCTCTCGTCACTGCGGCTTCACGAACTGCGAACTCAGCCACCTGGGCAACTACGCGATCTGGTTCGAGCGCGGCTGCACCGACAACAGCATCAGCGGCTGCCACATCCACGATGGCTCGGCGGGCGGCGTACGGCTGGGCCAGGCCGACATCCCCACCCCACCGAATGTCACCTCCGGCAACCGCGTCAGCGACTGCCTCATCCGCGACCTGGGACGCGACTTCTACGGCGCGATCCCGGTGTGGATCGGCCAGAGCAGCAACAACACCATCTCCCACAACGAGATCTGCGATGCGAACTACAGCGGTATCTCATGCGGCTGGACCTGGGGCTACGGCACCAGCGCGGCCCACCACAATGTCATCGAGTACAACTACCTGCATCACCTCGGGCGCGGCTGGCTCTGCGACATGGCGGCCATCTACACGCTCGGCATCCAGCCTGGAACCGTGATCCGCAACAACCTGATCCATGACATCTACGACTGGACCGAGGGCTATGGCGCCGGCGGCATCTACCCCGACGAGGGCAGCAGCCAGATGCTGATCGAGAACAACGTCGTCTACCGCACCGCCAGCGGCGGTCTTACCGTCCACTACGGCAAGGATAACGTCTGCCGCAACAACATCTTCGCCTTCGGACGCGACAGCCAGATTCACCTCGGGCGACGCGACAAGGAATCCAGCCTGACCCTCGAGCATAACCTCGTCATGTTCGAGGAAGGCGCGTTGTTCTCGCGCGAGAGTGATCTGAAGTCCTTCGCCAACCTCTACTACCAGGCCGCCAGCGAAGACATCAGCTTCCCCCTCGACCAGACCTTTGCCCAATGGCAGGCTAAGGGACAGGACCAGGGCTCGCTGATCGCGGACCCGCAGTTCCGCAACCCGTGGAACTACGACTTCCGGCTCAAACCCAGCTCTCCGGCGCTGAAGCTGGGCTTCAAACCGATCGATACCAGCACCTGCGGCATCACGCAGCCCGCCGCCCTGGTCAAGCTGGCCCGGCAGATCCAGCGCGAGGCCGCCCCGATACCGCGCCGGGCGCAAGCTCCCGCGCTGACGCTGGTGGAGGGCTTTGAGGAAACGCCGCTTGGCGCCGGCGCCGACCTTGCCTACACCCATGGCGAGGCGGGTACGGCCACGATTCGCGTCAGCGAGGAGCAGGCGGCGGCCGGTAAGCGCAGCCTGCGCTTCGAGGATGCGCCCGGCCTGGACCAGACCTGGAATCCGCACCTGTGGTATTCCCCGAACCAGTCGGCGGGAACCGCGACCTGCAGCTACGACCTGCGCCTGGGGGCAGGGGCGGTCGTCTGGAACGAGTGGCGCGACGCCGCCAATCCTTACCGCGTCGGTCCCAGCCTGCACGTCGACGCCGCCGGGCAGCTCACAGCAGCCAAGCAGCCGCTGCTCGTGCTGCCGCGGGAACAGTGGGTCCACCTGGAGGTCATCTGCCCCCTGGGAACTGCGGCCGAGGGTGCCTGGACCTTGATCGTGACCCTTCCCGGCCAGGCGCCGCAGAGATTCGCGAAGCTGCCGTGCGACCCAAGGTTTAAAGCGTTACAGTGGCTGGGTTTCGTCAGTGACGCGACCGCGAAGACGGTCTTCTTTGTGGACAATATCAGGATCAACACGACGCCGGTGAAATGAGTGCCGAGTCACAGACAGAGCCATGTCGGTGGGCGCCAAGCGCCGGTTGGAGAGGCGCCTGGCCTCAGGCGCGGGAGGTGGAGCCCACCGCATCTCCACCATACCGCGCGGGCGGTGGAGCCCACCGCATCTCCAGGGGATTTTGGAGAGGCGCCTGGCCGCAGGCGCGGGCGGTGGAGCC
>CAIZKT010000031.1:0-1916 GCA_903933565.1 uncultured Victivallales bacterium
CATCGCCCTGACCTGGATGCAGGGCGCGAATCTGTGGCCACTCAAGGGAGACCCCGGCCAGCTCAACCAGATTCTGGTGAACCTCTGTCTTAACGCCCGTGACGCCATCGCCGGAGTTGGCCGAGTCACCATCGAGACGGCGAACGTCACTCTTGACGATGCCTACTGTGCCGAGAACCCCGGCACGACCCCCGGCGAGTACGTCAGGCTGGTGGTCAGCGACAACGGTTGCGGCATGAGCAAGGACGTGCTTGCCCACATCTTCGAGCCGTTCTACACCACCAAGGAGGTGGGCAAGGGGACAGGCCTGGGACTGGCGACCGTGTATGGGATCGTGGAGCAGAGCCTTGGGCACATTGCGGTCCAGAGCGAGGTGGGCAAGGGGACAACGTTCCGTATCTACCTGCCCCGCGCCGCCAGAGCGTTCGAGACGGCAGCGGAGACCGTGGCCCCAGTGGGACTGCCCCGTGGCACGGAGACTATTCTGCTGGCCGAGGACGAGAAGTCCATCCGGGTCACCTCGTGCTGGTTTCTTGAACTGCTTGGCTACGCCGTCATGGCGGCTGGAACGCCAGAGGAAGCACAGCGCCTGGCGGGTACGCACTCAGGCCCCATCCACCTGCTGGTCACCGACGTGATCATGCCCGGCATGAACGGACCCGACCTGGCCAAGCTTCTTGACGAGAGGTTCCCCAACCTGAAGTGCCTGTTCATGTCCGGCTATCCCGCCGACGTGATGCTGCACCGTGGTGCGCTGAACGAGGGCATGTCGTTCCTCTCCAAGCCCTTCTCACGCGAGGATCTGGCCCGCAAGGTGCGTGAGGTGCTGGACGGGAGTAGGAAGGGGTCTTGGCGGATTGTCTCGAGTGGCCCTTCGCGTCGTGACGATTCGCCGACCCCTCAAGGGTGAGCCGGAGCCTTGGCGGCATGGCCGCAGAAAGCTCAGGGTGTCTGCGATCAAAGCGAACGGCTTCGCCCGTGCGGATGCTCGCAGTCTGACGGACACCCGGGAGCGTTGGCTCGTTGATCACATCTTTGGAATCGACGTGCAGCTCAAGGATTGGGTGGTTGGGCACTAACGAGGTTGACTGATCGGACTTGGAGGGTCCGCCATCCACTTCCCTGGCTCGGCGCTTCGTCCCTCGATGGCGCTCCTCAATGCGGTTTGCCAACGGCTATCGGCGTGCCTGTGATCCCGGCATAGAAGACGATGATCTCCGTAGGCACCTTCCCCTCGTTGATCCCATAGTGCTGCGTGTCCACCAACTCGACGATAGGGTCTCCGGCCTTCAGGTGCAAGGTCTTCCCGTCCGCAGATACGACCGTGAGCTGCCCGCTGATCAAGACCCCGGCGTTGATCACCGGATGGCGGTGTGTGTCGAGCCGGGCTCCCGCAGGTATGCTGACCCGCCGGATCGTGACATCAGGCTGACCTTGCGGATACGCTGGCAAGGCTTTTCCATCCCAGCTCCGCGTAGCCGCGACAAGTTCCTTGGCGACGATGCGCGCTTCACCCGCCTGCTGCCTGAGTCGAACCGTCGCGCAGCCGGATTGCAGCATGAGAATGATGCAGATGGACGCGAAGATCCTGATGGCATGTTTCAGCATGGTATGGCCTTCTCCTTCAGCCAGGTCCTGGCCCACTGAGCTTTTGCACTAGGGTCCTGTCTGCGATCCTGCGGACGACCCCTTCCACGACAGCGATGCCGACGAACTCCATCCGTTACCAGCGACTACCCTGGCCCGATATGGTCGTCGCCGGGCGCGGGTCGTTACCCTACGGAGAAGTACTTAGGGAGTTGGTAAATACTAAAATACCTCTAATGGCGTGATGGTTACGTCCCACCATGGAAGCTGTTCTGACCTAAGAATCCGGGTTTCAAGCTTCGCTTTGTCTTTGGCGCAGAGGCGGACCC
>CAIZKT010000032.1:0-10745 GCA_903933565.1 uncultured Victivallales bacterium
CTGAGGGATGCCGGCCCTTTGGGCCTCGGAACCAACGGCGCAATAGCCCCCCGTGATGCCGCCGCCGCGGGCTCTACTACGTACGCCAACCCGATCGACCCCGATACCGACCCCGACCCCGATGAGAAGCGGGCGCAAGCCCGTCGCGGCGCGGGTATGTAGTCGAGCCCTTAGGCGGGTTCAAGGGGGGCGCGAAACCGGCTCGACTACTTACGCATCGTGGCGCCGTCTCGCCGTTTCCCCGTCTCGCCGTTTCCCCGTCTCGCCGTCTCCCCGTCTCCCCGTCTCGCCGTCTCCCCGTTTCCTGAACCCTGAACCCTGAACCCTGACCGCTCCCCCCCACGGAACAGCCCCGCGCCCCCTGGCGCCGCTCCTTCTTGACATGGCCTGCTCGGGGCGTTAGCCTCATCGCGTTTGCCGTGGAGATCGCGTCAGGAACCCGTTGGACAGGATGGGCACTATGGCCACATTCATTGACCTGCATGTGCATACGCGTCTCTTCCCCGGCCCGGAACGGCTCGGCGGCGGCACCTATGCGACGCCCGAGCAGCTCATGGAGATGCTGATTCCGCATGGGGTACGGAAGGCGGTCATCCTGCCGGGCGTGAACCCTGAGTGCGCCATCATTCCGCAGGGCATGGGAGAGGTGGAGGCGATCGTCGCCAAGTACCCGGACTTCTTCATTCCCTTCATGAATATCGACCCGCGGGCGGTGGGCAACTCCCCGGAGGCGGACCTCGGCCACGTGATGCGCTACTGGAAAGGCAGGGGCTTCAAAGGCATCGGCGAGGTCTGCGCTACCCTGTGCTTCAACGATCCGCTGATGGAGAACCTCTTCCGGCACGCTGAGGCGAACGAGTTGCCGCTGACCTTCCACATCGCTCCCCAGCGGGTTGGCCACTACGGGATTGTCGATGCGCTGGGGTTGCCGGGCCTGGCGGGAGCGCTGCGTCAGTTTCCGAAGCTGATCTTTCTGGGGCATTCGCAGCCCTTCTGGTCCGAGATCAGCGGCGATGTGACCGAGGGCATCCGCAACACCTACCCCAAGGGCAAGGTAACCGTCGGCGGCGCGGTGGTGCGCTTACTGCGTGAGCATGCTAATCTGTGGGGTGATCTGTCGCCCGCGGCGGGCAGCGGCTACAACGCCATTTCGCGCGACCCCGACTTCGGCTACGCCTTCCTGGAGGAGTTCCAGAGTCGGCTGCTGTTCGCCACGGACATCTGCGATCCCCGCAACAAGCTGACCCTGATCTCGTTCCTCAATGAGGCGGTCGACCAGGGACGCATCTCGCGAACCGCCTACGAGAACATCTGCTACCGCAACGCGGAGAGGCTGCTTGGCATCCGCCTGACCTAGCCCTCGCCTTCAGGCCCGCCCGCGGCGGCGCTTGTCGGCGGTGATCGCCACCGCCTTGGCGAGCAACGCCTCCGCCGCGGCCACGGTGGGAGCGCCGGTGAGAATGAACAGCCCCTCGGGACGGAGAGCCTGTACGGCCGCCTCGACCTCATGGTAAGGCAGGTAGATCACCACGCCCTTGCCCGCGGCCTGGATGCGCTGGAACAGCTCCAGCCAGGCCAGTCCTTGCGCTTTGCCCGTGCCGGGGGTCCACTGGATCGCATGCAGCCGACGCAGGGCCAGCAAACGCTCGAGATGCTGCAGGGCGCCCGGGCCATCGAGGTGGTAGATCGAGTGGTCCAGCCAGGCCGTCAGCTCCTCCAACTCCGGCGCGATAAACTCGTTGAACATGGCCGGTGACAGCACGCAGGAAATGTCGCTCTGCAAGGTCATGAACCTGGCCCGGGGAGACCAGACCGAGAGCCAGTTGGTGCTGCCTTCCTGGGTGCGAGCACACATCGTGCGCAGACGTTCGTAGATGAGGAACCAGTTGTCCAGCAGCTGGCGCAGGGCCTGTTTCACGGCCGCCGGTCGGTCGATCAGGTCGAGGCAGAAGCCCTCGCCGCCGCGCAACAGCGCCAGGTGGTCGTTGGGCTGATGGATGTTGGGGAAGCCGACCATCCACTTGCCAGCGGCGACGTCGAGGCAGCGAGCCACGACTTTCTGCACCTGCTGCCAGGCCCAATCCGACTCGTTCAGCCGCAACCCGGGCGGGCTATCCCAGGAGTGAATGATGGGCGCTTGCCAGATGGTCTGTTCCGAGTACTCGAGCGGCGCCCCGTAGCCATGGGCGTAGCCGACCATCAGCGAGGTGGCCGGCAGCGCCTCGCCGCCAAAGTAGGTGGCTTCATGGTTGGCGTCGTAGCTCTGCGCAACATACTCCGGGTCGGTCCACTTCTGCTGGTTGTCAACCGGCGGCGGCAGGGCCCGGCGCGGTTGGCTGGGAGCCGTCACCGAAATGCAGGGCCGATCCAGCGCCTCCAGGCGCCAGAAAGCTTCCAATCGAGGGCGGGTCTCGACCCAGTTATGCTTGTAGGCAAGGTCCATATGCAGCGGCCTCCGTGGGGGGTCATCGTGCCGCCTTAACAGACCGTGCCGAAACCCGTCCGTCAAGCCTGGCGGGCGGGTGGACTGGGCTGTTTCAAGAAACGGCCGCCGTCGTACCGCCGGCACGACGGGTGAAAGCGTGAAAGCGTGAGAGCGTGAACGGGGGGACCGGGGGTCTGAGACGCTATCACACCATCACGTTCTCACGCTCTCACAGGCAACCAGCCTGCCAACTTTGAAACAGCCCTGGCGTATAGAGCGCAGGTCAGTTCCGGAGGGGGTCTGTATGAGACTTGACCGCGGTCGTTCGCTCTGTCCCGTACAATGGGTGTGAGAAATCAACGTCCCTTGAGGGTCGGCTCAAAGACGATTACTTCGCGCCACGCCCCCATTCGGCCGTTCATGCATGGTACCATGGCACCATCGATCACGAGGCGCGTTCCGATGGTGACATCCCGATTGACCCGGACTGGTACAGTAGCAGTCTGCTCCGGACCACAGAGGGCTTCAACTACTCCAAACTGGGTGGTGGGAGTCCCCCGGAGTCTACCGCCCCTGACCTTCGCGACTACACCACCGACACGACATACGACTTGGCGCATCCTTTCTTCAACGGCGATTTCTCGTACAATGGAAAGGCAGGATGGGAGGAGCATGGAGGAACCAACGCGAACATAGGGACTCTCCGCTGGGTTCTCGAACTCAGTTCGGGCAGGAGTGTCCCTACGCACAACTAGACGTACATCCCGGAAGAAAATGATCCGCTATTCCTGTTCTTCCGGTTCCGCTCAGAACGATATGTCTCGCCTATTGGCTCCGACGACCGCAGTGAAGAACTCAGGGTTCGCACCGTCCAGCTACGGGTTTCGTCCCGGGCGCGGGTGCAAGGATGCGTTGCGACGCGTGACGGAGTTGTTGCAGCGTGGTTATCGATGGGTGGTAGATGCGGATCTGAAGAGCTACTTCGACACCATTCCGCACGAGCGGTTGATGGCGCTGGTGGAGGAGCATATCGCTGACGGACGGGTGCTTGCACTTCTCCGCGGCTACCTCCGGCAAGGCGTCATGGACGGCATGAAGGACTGGACTCCCGAAGACGGCACACCGCAGGGTGCGGTCATCAGTCCGCTGCTGGCGAACCTCTACCTCAAGCCGCTGGATTATCTGCTGGGGGTAAAGGGGTTCGAGCTGGTGCGTTACGCCGACGACTTCGTGATCCTCTGCCGTACCCGCGAGGAGGCCGACGCCGCCCTTGCCATAGTACAGGAGTGGGTGACGGGGGCCGGGCTGACGCTCCATCCGCTGAAGACCCGGATCGTCTCTGAAGCCGACGGCTTCGACGTCCTCGGCTACCACTTCGAGCGCGACCGCCACTGGCCGCGTCAGAAGAGCGTCGACAAGTTCCGCGACGGTATACGGCAAACTGACCCGCCGCGCCAATGGACAGGGATCGCCTTCCGGCGATCGCTGGACTGCCGAAATCCCCTGCTTCGACAGGTGCCGAAGCCGGGACTCTGGCTGGAGAGACTGCGCCGGCCGCGGCAAACAGCGGCTCATCCCAGACAAGAGTCACCCCTCTGACCCGTACCCGCAACTCCAGGTCGCTGTCGTAGAAGGCCTGCTCCTTGGCCATGGCGGCTGCGCTTGCGGTCGGCGGGGAACGCCAGTTCAGGCGCCGCCGCCGCAGCGCGCGATGGCGTCCTCGGCTTCGGCGCGGGTGCGGGCGGAGAGGTTCCAGAAGAGCCGACCGGCGGTCAGTTCGCGCCGCCAGCGCTCCAGGTTGGCGGCATTGCCGCCCAGAATCTGCCCTTTGCCGAGGCGGTCAATGCGCCGGTAGAGGTCCGACCAGTCTTCGCCCTGGCGAGCCGCGCCGGCCACCCACTGGACCACTCCCAGCTCCTCGATGGAACAGAGCGCCTCCAGGTGGCGGATGGCGTCTGGGCCGTCGAGGTGGTACTCGGAGCCGTCCTGACGGGCCATCTCCTGTTTCAGGTAGGGCCGGGCAAACTCGGCGAACATCGCCGGGCTGATGAGACAGGAGAAGTCACACTGCGGCAGGTTGAGGCGGCCGCTGCTATACATGCCATGACGGTTGATGCTGCCCAGCCGCTCGAATTGCAGCAGCTCGGCAAAGGCCTCCATGACCTCGGCGCACGCCTGATCGATCTGCGCCAGAGCACGATGCACGGCCTCGGGTCGGTCCAACAGGTCGAACAGCACTTGGTTCGCGCCCCGCAGCGCCACCAGCGCGTCGAGGTTGGCCACGAAGGTCGGCGCCGCCACCAGGAGGTCCCCTTGCCAGCGCTCCATCAGGCGCGCGGCGATGGCACGGATGCGGCGCCACCAACTGCCCTCGCGCTCGAAACGGATCTGCACCTCCTCCAGCGGCACCTCGGCGCAGGGGTGCGTCGGCCAGCCACCCTCGCCAGGCGTGGGAAAAAGCAGGTCGGCGCCCAGGAAGGTGGAGAACTGGTCGGCGGCAAACTCGAGGTAGACGAAGGGGATGGCCGCCCCGACGAAGTCGTGACTCTCGGCCCAGCGCAGGCCCTGGTCGGCAAAGACCTCGACATCCAGGTCGGGGCCGCTGGCGTAGCTACTCGGCTTGGCGGCCGGTGTCAGGCCTGGTTTGGGGACCACCGCGCCGACCCATGGTCCGGGCAACTCGTTGCGCCAGAAGGCATCCCATGACTGTGCGGCGTGGGCCAGGTCGGGCTTGAAACTCATGTGCAAGACGCTCCTCAATACTCCACCACCAGGGCGGCGTGACCGGCGAATTCGGGTACGACCAGAGGCTGCGCTCCTGAGCCGGCTTCGCGTTGCCGTCTCGAGTACGGCCGTAACGGTCGCCACTATCGCACCGTCAGACGCCGCCGACAATGCGGGACAGGCGTTACTCAGGCACTCTCAATTGAGGGCGCGAAACCGTCTGACCCGCCGTCGGCAAGACCCCCGAGACGGCGGAAACCCCAGCAGAGCCGGCGGCCGGGTAGGCAGGGCGTTGCCCTGGGCTGGTATCGCAGCGCCCTTTGGGGGCTGAAGACCTCGGCCCATCCTTATTACACTGGTCGAATAAAGCCGTGCCGCGGCGTGGAATCCTGCCATCAGGCTTTACCTCGAAAAGCGGTAAGACCTGAGAGCGCTCCGCCATGACGGCGCTGAGCGTGAGAGTCGAGGTGCAGCGCAGGAGTGCCACAGGCATGGACGCCGGAGCGGCCTGCCGCTATAGTCTCGGCCGTCACTCAACGAGCATAGGAACTAGCAGCATGAAGAACGCAGGTTGGCTGAAATCGTTCACGGCACCCCGGGCGCTGCTGGTGCTGCTGTTGGCGGCGGGGCTCGCGAACGCGCAAGTTTCCGGGACTGCAAGCCCGGTACAGGCCACGGTCAGGCCGATGGGTCTGAGTACGATCGGGCCGGTCATGGCAGCCGGCTCCGACGCCGCCGCGGCCGCCTTCCAAACCGACGTCCTGCCGCCGATCAGCCTGCTGCTGAACCAGCGCCTGGCCGAGACCAAGAGCTTCAACGATTCGGCGAGTCTGCTCGACCCCAGCCGCCTGAGTCTGCTCACGGCCAGCGATGTGCGGGTTTACTTCATCGGCGAGGGTGCCGGATACCACAACACCCTCGGGTTCTCGGTGAGCGCCATCGGACTAGCCGCCGGGGTCGACCGGAAACTCATCTTCCCGGATGCCTCCAGCAGCGTCTCCACCTACGACCCCGCAAAGGCGGCGGTACGGACTGCGTCCATGCCTATGCTACCGGGCGATTACGTCGACCTGGGAACCCTCGCCGCCAATTCCATCCTCGACTTCTTCCTGATCGCCAACGGCGCCAATGGGGCGACCAACGTTTTCAGCACGGTGATTGCCCGTAACCCGGACCTGATTAACCACGTGGTCGCCTTTGCCCTGCCGGATAGCCCCTATCTGATCCTGGGCTTCGAGGACCTCCTGGGCGGTGGCGATCGTGACTTCAACGATGTGCTGATTGCCGTCGACATCGGGGCCCGCAACGTGGCGGCCCTGACCGGGGCTCCCGAGCCCGCCCTGGCCCTGGTCCTGGGCTCCTTCCTGGCGCTGGCCCTGCTGCGCCGTTCGCCGGTCTTTCCCCGTGAGGACGAGGCCCGGGAATGAAGAGAACCCGCGCGGCCCTGATCTTCGGCTTTGGGGTCTTGCTGATCGTCGGCTCGGCCGTTTGGGCGGTGCCGCGCTGGCGCCGGGGAGTGATCGCGCGTCAGGATCGGCAGGCTCGTGAGAGCGTGGCCTCCCTGCTGGCGGCAAACCAGGGCCGTGAGGCACGCGCGCTGCTCCGCCTTCAACCGCGCCCATTCCGACACCCGGACTGGTCGGCGCTCGAAGTGCGCGCCCTCGCCGCCACGCGCGACGCGCCGGCCCTCGATGCCGTCAGTCGGCGCGATCCGGAAGCGCTGCAGCGCGACGAGGATGCCGCGCTGCTGCTGTTGCGGGCCTGGCTGGCCGGACGCTCCACCTCCCGCTACGAACGACTGCGCGCCGCCTGGCGCGGCAACGAACGCGCCAAGGGGCGCTGGCGACTCCTCGATGTCGATGCCTTGTTGTGGGCCGGAAATCGGGATGCCGCCGCCGAGTTGCTGCGGAGCGAAACCTTCACCGGGACGGACGAAGCCGGCCGCCTGCTACGCCTGGCTTTGCTGGCAGCACCGCAGGACCAGAAAGCGGCGTGGTGGAGCCTTTCGCAGGCTCGGACGGTTGACCCGCAGAACTCGGAGATTCGCTCGTTCTGCGCCCAGTTTCTGGAGGCGGCGGGGCGCCAGGCGGAGGCGCGGGTGGAGTACGTGGCCGCCGCTCTGGCGGATACGGCCAACCCCCTCTGGTGGGACCAGCTGGCCGAGTACTACCGCCGCCAGGGCAGCCTTGATCTTGCCGTGCAGACCTGGAGCGAGGCGCTCTCCTGTGCCCCGCTCGATGTACTCTGGGTGAAGGCGCTGTTTTGGGGTCGGGTGGTTCAGCCGAGCCGCACGGCGCTGCCAGCGGCGCTGCCTGACGGCGCGCTGACGGCGTTGGCCGCCGTCATGCGGGCAACCCCCGCCGAGGCGTTTTGGGAGCCGGCGGCGCTGCCAGGAACACGGCTCCCGAACAACGCCGGGCGCGAACATCCCGAGGTGTTCTGGCTGACGGTGCTTCAGGAGTTGCGCGCCGGACGCGAAGCGGAGGCGCAGAAGTGGCTCGCGCTGGAGCCCCCTCGAGCCCGTGAGTTACAGCCCGATCTGGGCGCGGCCCTGCTGCGGATCCTGGCGCTCCGCGGCACGGGCACCGCGCCGACCGCCTGGATCTCTGGCCCGGCCCGCCCCGCGGCGCCACCGCGCCATACGTTCTTCGACGAACTCGAGCCCCTGCGACAACCCCGTGATCTGTCGCCGCGACAGGCGAGTTTCCTGAACGGTCCACACGCCTTCGCCGCCGCTTGCCTGGCCGCCGGCTGGCGCGGCGCCGCCCTGAGCCTCTGGGCGGAGCAGCCGCTGCCGCAGGATGTGCCGGAGTGGTACGTCTATGCCCTCGCTCAGGCCCTGCGCTACAACCGCAACTCCGAGGCGGCGCTAGCCCTGCTCAAGACGCAGCCGCCAACGCCACTGCTGGAGCTGCTGTCGGCCGAGCTGCTGATCGCGCAGCAGCACCTCGACGAAGGCTGCACGCGCCTGACGCCCCTGGTGCCCCGTCCCGATGCCATCGGCGACCGCGCCGCCTGGCTCACGGCGGTAACGCGCCTGGATCAGGGACGCAGCGCGGAGGCCCGCGCTGCCCTGGCGCGCCAGCCCCGCCTGGGCGCCAGCGTCGTCGGCCGTGAAATCGAGGCCCGGATTGAGCTGGCCGCAGGGCACACGGACCAAGCCGAGGCGCTGTACCGGGCGCTGGTGACAGAATCTAATGAGGCGCGTGTCTGGCTGTCGCGCCGGGCGGTCCAGCGCCGGGATTGGGAAGAGGCCCGCAAGCTGACCGTGGAACTGATCCTCGCTATGCCCGGGGAAATGGAATTGCGTCGGTCCCTGGCTGTGATTGAGGCAGAGGCCCGCCGGAAGTGAGCCCATCAACACCTCAATCCATGCCGCAAGCCCGCCCTGCAGACGGCCTCGCAGCACCCCGCGCCGGGGACCGGTTGACGGGACCCGACCGAGCCTGGTTGCTCGCGTTCGCCGCCGTCGGAGCATTCATCTGGTGGCGCGACCGCAGTTGGATGGCAACCGCGGGCGAGGTCCTGCCACTGCTGGCGGCGTTCCCCCTCTTCTGGTGGTGCGGTCGACCGTGGCGCTGGTGTGCGGGCGTGGCCGGAGTGAACCGCCAGTGGCTAGGACTGGCAGCCCTGGCCTGGAGTGCGGGCATCGCTCTCAACCTGACCGTGCTCCTCGCTTTGGCGTGGACGATGGCCTACTGGAGCTTCCTGGCGCCGCGGCTTGAACCGGCGCGGCGGCCGACCGTGCTGCGGCTGTTGCCCCTGTTGTGGCTGGCCTTCCCCTGGCTGGCGCTAGAGGCCGACTGGCTGGGTTGGTACTTCCGCCTGTCGGCCGCGGGCGTGACGGAACGGCTCTTCGGCGCCCTGGGGTTCGATGTCGCGCGGCAAGGCGTTCTGGTCCTGGTCCAGGGGCTGCCGATCTCGGTCGACCCCGAGTGCTCTGGGTTACGAGTGCTGCAGGCGATGTTGATCGCCGGAATGGTGGTTGCCCATCGGCGGTTTCAGGCGTCCCGTGGCTACTGGTGGTCGTTGCCCGCTCTGGTGGCGGCGGCCTGGAGTGCCAATACCCTCCGGGTGCTGCTCGCCAGCGCTGCCGCGTTGAGCTTCGGCCCGGAGTTTGCCACGGGGTGGTTCCATGCCCTGACTGGCGCTCTGGTCCTGGTCCTGATGTTCCTGCTCTGCCTGGCTGGCTTCTCCTGGGCACCGCGGCTGCTGCGCCCCGGGGAAGCGCGCGCTCGGCAGGTCCGTTACGGGGTGGGACTGGCCACCCTGCTGTTCTGCGCCCTGATGTGTGCCGACCTGCCGCGGACCTGGCACGACTCCCCGTTTGACCGGGGCGGGCAGGCCATCCTGGCGCTCTGGTTTCTGCCTGTGCTGGTCGCTGTGCTGGCGCCCTGGCGGGCTGGCGCCGCCGGAGGCCGCTATGCCCATTCCTCTCTGCTGGCAGCGATCTCACTGGGGTTGCTCATGCTGGGGACGGCAGCCTCGCTCAATGTGCTGCAACATGCGGCCCTGGCGCTGGCGGCGGCGGCCTTCATGCCCCGCTCCGGCTGGACCCTCCTCTGGCTTGGCCTGGCGGTGTCCTGGATGCCGGCGCTGGGCTGGGCCACCGATGGCCTCGGGGTGCCGATGGTCGTGGGACTGCGACTGGGCCTCAGCCTGGGCGCGCTGGCCGCTGGTCTGCTGGGGGTGCGCTCTGCACCGCAGGCACACCGTGCCTTCGCCTCGGGAACCACCTGGTGGCGAGCGCTGGCACTGGCCGTGGCCGTGATCGTCACTCTGCTCTGGGAACTGGTGCCCCTGCCCGATCCCTCACGGCGCCTGGAGGACCTGTCGCGCGAAGGGCTTGGGTTCTCCAGCGTTGACCTGCCCCTGTCCAGGACTGAAGCCGATGTCTACCGCGATGCCAAGGTGGTCAAACGACTCTACCGCATGCATTCCGAAAGCGTGGTGGTGGTAGTGATCGACGGCTCGAAGGACCGCCACGCCGTGCATGATCCGGTCTATTGCTTCCGCGGGGGTGGCTGGCGGCTGAGCGCGCAACACTCACTGTCCCTGCCCGGCGGCGCGGCGCTATGCGTCGAACTGGTACGTGGCAGCGAACGGCGAGAGGCGGTGTACTGGTTCACCGACGGGGTGAGCCGACATGCGTCGGCCCCAGGCTACTGGTGGCAGACCTCCTGGCGGCGCCTGACCTTTGGCGCCTGGGGCGCCAATCCACTCCTGGTGCTGGTCCAACCCGCCACCCATCAAGACAGCGGCGTGGACTGGCAACGGGTATTCGCCCTGATTCCGGATCTGAGCGCCCTGTAGCGCGCCCGCGTGCTCTCCTTAGGAGCCCGCGCTGCCAAGCCCGTTCCAGGTCCGCCGCGGTGGGGCGCGGTACCCGCAGTCTCCTGTGTGCCTACCGCCCGGAAGAAGAAGCCCTGGCGCAATTCCAGGGCTGTTCCAAAGTTGGCAGCCTGGTTGCCTGTGAGAGCGTGAGAACGTGATGGTGTGATAGCGTCTCAGACCCCGGCCCCACTCTCACACTCTCACACTCTCACACTCTCACACTCTCACACTCTCACACTCTCACACTCTCACACTCTCACAC
>CAIZKT010000033.1:0-5121 GCA_903933565.1 uncultured Victivallales bacterium
CCTAGGACAGATGGCTCGCCCCTACAGGGCTCAAACCCATAACTATCCTATTCCCAGGGCGTTGCCCTGGGCGGGTATGGCAGCGCGCCTTCAGCGCTCCAGACGGACTCCCTTATTGCACAGGTCGATTTTATTAGCAACGACTCCTTGGCTCAAGCATGGGCAGGCAGGGGTGAGTGTGGCACGGGCTGTGCGGCGGAGCGGGCAGGTGGGTACAGCCAGCGGATGCTGAGGGCGGACAGACACAGCCCGACGAACCCTCACCCGAAGAGAGCCACAACCTTGCATCCTTGCTCCGGTGACCGGAGATTAGAGAGCCGCGCGAGCTCTGGGCGAGTCGTCGGCTGCGGCGGGTTTGTCGCCCGGCCCCGCGGCCCCGCGGCCCCGCGCAGGAGTCACCTGTCAGAGCAGGAGTCCGGGCCGATGAGCAGGCAAGCATTCACGTTCCGAACCGCCCAGGGGGTCTGGGTCAACGACATGCGCAACCGCGCCCTGTCGCACCAGTCGTGGCCATGTGTGACTCTGGACGATAGCGCCGTCCGAGACCTGGCCGCATGCATGCGCCTGCAGGCGGCGGCAGGCTTCAATAGCGTGACGCTGTTCGGGCTTTTTGCGGCCCACTCCTGGGACCCGGACATTCCAAGGACGGTCGACCGCGAGCGGGCGGAGCGGGTGCGCGGGGTCCTGGCCGAGGCGCGGGCCTGCGGCCTGAGGGTCATCTACGGCCTGGGGGTGTATAGCTGGGGCTTCGACGCCATCATCGCCCATGACGCTGCCGTGCGCGGCCCGAACCCGCACGCGATGTGCGGTTCGCGCCCAGAGTCCTGGCAGTGGATGCAGCGGATCCTCGACTACCTGTTGGCGGAGTTCGGTTTCGACGGATTCCATCTGGAAGCAGCGGACCTGGGACGTTGCTCGTGCAGCGCCTGCGCTCCAGAGAGCAACACGGCGTACTACTCGCGCCTGAATGCCCAGACCGCCGCGTACATCCGAAAGGCCCGGCCGGACGCCGTGACCATGGTCAACCTGTGCGGTTACCTGTCCCGCGGGGCCACGGTGCCCAACCACGACTGGCGGCACCTGTACGAACTCGGCCGGCACTTGGACTTCCTCGTGGACCCGGGGCATCGCGGGCATTTCATCGCCCCGACCGCGCGGCGCGAGTTCATCCAAGGGCTGCCGTGCGCCTTTGGCACCTCGGGTGGCGTTTGGGTCTACCCGCCGCAGCGCTGGCACCGGCTGCGCTGGTTCCTCCCGTACACGGCCCGGACCGGGCGTCACCTGGAAGACCTCTACGCCGATGGCGGCCGGGCCGTCGAGTACTACATGGGCCCCGTGGCCAACCCGGCTACCGAGGTGAACATTGCCTTCGGCGGCCGCAAGTTGACGGATGTCGGCAGGGACAACCGCGAGGTGCTGGGCGAAGTCTTGGATGAGCTTTATCAGCCGCTAAACCGCGCTGCGGGTCGGCAGTTAGTCCACGTCTTCACCGAGGCGGAAGAGGCATTCTTCGCCGACCCCTCGCCGGCGTTGCCAGACGACGGGCGTTCGCGTGGGCAGATCCACCTGTCGCCGCTCGTCGGGGTGCAGCCCGGCGAGCCGATCTACCTACAGAACTCGATGACCGCGGCCGGGCGGGCCGCGTATGGGCGTCGGCTGGAGGGGCTGCTGCCCGTGGTGGCAGGTCTCGAGCAAGCCTGCGGCAGTCGGGTTCGCGTGCGCCGCATCGCCGGCGCCATCCGTGGCACGCTGGCCGACATCGCCCGCACACGGTAGCGGTGGTTCAGCTCCCACCCGAAGCTCTTCTTGCTCGCCTGTGCGCGCGGCGCTAGGTCATGTTCACTGGCCTTCAGGTCGGGGCACTACTCCCCATTCTCCACCCACAGTAGCTCCGTGCCCGACGGCTTCACGCCGGCCAGTTTCTGGGACAGAACCTGTGCCGCGTCCCGACCCACCAGCTCCGACGATTTGACCTCCGCCACCGCGCTCTCCGCCTCGTACGGCACGGCCTCGGGCGAACTGTAGTACCAGACATACCCATGCTCATCCAACCACCGAATCGCCGGCAACAAGGGCTGCTTGGCGAGGTCCAGGGCGGATTGGTTCGATTCGACGAACAACGGGTCCCCGGTGTCCAGCAGCATGCGTACATCAAGCCGCGCCGGGCGTGGTTGCTTGACCAGCTCGTCCCGGAACACCGCCAGCTTCGGGTAGTAAGTGGCCGGGTCGCTGAAGCTGAACGAGTCGGACCAACAGCAGAAGTCGGTCTGACCCAGTTCGTACGCAATCGTCATGGCGCGCTCGAACCCACGCAGCCGCTCCTCGTCGCCGAACGGATCGCCGGGCTTGCGGATGAAGAAGCCGATCTCGCCGATCCCGCCGGGCCAACCGAACACGTTCGGTGACATCCGCAGCCGTGCCATGCGCAGAAACGAGGTCTGCGAGATGGGGTTCGCGTAGCGCTTGAAGTACCACGACCAATGGGTCGGGTAGCAGCCCGTGCCGTAGTCGTAATCGAGCGCCGTGAAACGACCGATGAGGGTCCGCAGCGCGGGGTCGGTGCTGTTCGGCCGGACCGAGACGCGGTGCGCCGGGTTGGGATCGATCTCGCGCAGGTCGCCCTGGATCCGGGCCATCGCCCGGAGGTAGAGGTCCGCGTTCGGGATCGCGTTCTCCTCGTTGATCAGGTTGTAGGAATCCAGCGCGGGGCAGTCCCTCAACTCGCGGGCGAGTCGGCACCACAGGTCTGACAAGCGGGAGGTCGGTCCGAGGTCGTACCGTTCGGCGTTGTCGGCCTCGCCGTTGTTGGCCCACCGTGGGAAGGTCTGCTGTTGCGGCGCCAGCCGCACCTTCACGCCGGACTCCTGAGCGGCCGCCAGGAACCTGCGGAGCCCTGCCACGACGTCGGGGTTGAGTTCGCCCGGCGTCGGCTGCAGGCGAGCCCAGTTGAAGCTGAGCAGCCAGACGTCGAGCCCGCCCGCCGCGCGGTAGGTCGCGATCAGCTTGTCGAGCGCCTCGCCGCGATCGCGGTGGAAGCCGAAGTCGGCCACGATCGCGCCGAGGCGAAGCTGCCGGTCGTGATTGCGGTAGGGCGGGCCGACGCGAAGGACCACACTACGCCGCGCGGCGTCGCCGCCGACCATGGCGTGCCAGTCGCCTGGCCCCGCGTCAGGCGGGAAGGTGAAGCTGCCGCGGGCGATCCGTCGGACCGGGTCCGCCCGGGCCGCCTCGGTCAGCGTGACGGTGAACTCCTTGCCCGCCGGTGAGCGCAGCCGCAGGGAACCCGGCGCACCGCGGCCCGCGTAGTCTGCGAACTGCGGCCGAAACAGGGCCGTCTCGCCAGGCTGGAAGTGGTAGCACTCGTGCGACCCATCCGCCGTAGCGACGCTGAGCCACTCGATCTCGGCGGTGTCGTCGTGGGACAACCTCCAGTCGTACAGCTCCGGGCCGACCGCCGGGTCTATCGTCGAGAGCACCACCCGCGCCTGCAGCCACGCCTCTTCATTCGGTCTTGAAGCGACCGGCCAGGCGTCGCCGCCGCTGACCAGGCGGAGGTCGTAGTCGTCGGAGGTGACCGTTCCCTGCCCCAGCAGCACCAGCTCCAGCAGCACTCGCCTGAGCGGTTGCGCCGGGGTCGTGAAGACGATCCGGTCGCGCCGCCAGGCGGCCGAGCCCGGCTTGCTTTGGCCGAACCGGCCCCAGCGCATCGTGCCGTCGGCCAGCTCGAGGGAGACGCTCATCTGCACCGGCGTCTGCGGGCTGTCCTCCCGGTGCCAGACCGCAAACGAGTAACGCTGGTTCGGCTGCAGCTCACCGGCATACGGCACGCCATACCGCGCCGCCCCACCGCCGAAGCGCGTGATGCGGGCCTGTAGCGCGCGCTGCCCGGTGTGCGCCTCGGCCGTCGCGGTGAACGGGTGGTCGTTATCGCCCCACGCCAGCTCGCGGGGTGGATCGTCACCACCCTCCTGCTCGACCGACGGGTCGGGCAGGAGGTTCGGCCCGGAGTCGACCGCCAGGGCGTAGGCATCGGCGCCTTCCGGACCCTGCCACGGAGCGTCGGCGAGGGCGGCCTCGGTCCTGGCACTGCGGAGCTGGAACCGGAGGTCGGTCCCGGAGGGCTGCGCCGCGAGCCAGGAGAGCTTGTTCGGAAATGACTTCTCGGTCGGCTGCATCACGGTCACGAACTCGCCCACCCGGTAGCAGGGCGTGAACTCGGTCGCGGTCGAACCCTCCTCGAACTGCGCCGCATCGACCCACAGGGTGGCCTGCGCACCGGGCTTCGTCGGTTTCGCATGGATGATGCAGCGGACCCAGGAGATGTCTGCCGGCGTCGTACCGGTGAGGCTCAGTCGCGTCCACTCCGCGGCCCGGATCGGCCGACTCGCTCCGGCGTCGGTCCACTCGCCCTTGGCGTTGATGAAGTTGATCATCACGTCGAACTCGGCCGCGTCGGCCGGTTCGGCCTTGACGTACGCCGAGAGCGTGTAGGCCAGCGACGGCTTGACCTGATGCACATCCTGATTGACGTGTAGCAGCGTCGTGCCGTCCGCCTGCCAGGCGATCTGCTGCGCCCGGGCGCCCTCGACCGCCCCGGCCGCGAAGCTCGGCACGCTGCGGGGGGAGTAGACGCCGTAGACGTTCTCCTGCCCCCACAGCCCCCAGCCGAAGGCGTAGCCGTCCTGGACCACCCGCTGCCCGACCTCCTGATCCCACTCGAACGAGGGATTGCTGAGCAGGTTGACCCTCGGCAGTGTCAACGGCGGCGCGGCTTGGGCGGCTAGCGGGGCGAGCAGGAGGCCGAGCCAGAGATTGGGGTGGCGCATGATGGATTCCGGAGAGGCGGAGTGGTTCGCCGTTGATAGGGCGGGGCCTTCAGGCCACGGAAGGAAGATAGCTGATAGAGAGCCGCTTCCAGACAGTGGACGGAAGATAGCGTCGTGTCGAACTGGGCGCAAGAGAGGGGTGCAGGTCAGTTCCGTAGGGGTTCGCTTGTCTGAGAACCGCAGAGGGTCGAGGGCCTGCCCGCCGTGGTGGGTCGAGAGACAAGTATCCGAGTCCGCCCCCGTCAATTCGATCCCAATTTCAATCTCGATCCGCCATCCCACCGCTACGGTTTCG
>CAIZKT010000034.1:0-2408 GCA_903933565.1 uncultured Victivallales bacterium
CCCAACGGGGCTGCGTACCCAAGCCCAGGTTTGGCCGCCGCGTCGGCCTACCCAGGGTGAGCAAGGCAGCCAACCCAGTCTACCCCAACGGGGTTGCGTCCATGGTGCCAAGACGCAACCCCGTTGGGGTAGGGAAATGCACCTGAGTTGTAACCTGAGTAGTCACGTCAATACGAGGCCAAAAGTCGAGGGTTCCATGACGCCTTCCGGCGCGGCGCCCCGCTGCTATTGCCGCTGGCTCGGGTATATTAGCTCGATCGGTAGGCCAGGATGCAGAACCTAACTGCCCTGCGGGACGCCGCCGGATGGCCCCGCGCCGCCGGTGGGTTTTCGGGTTGGGGTGCAGCGTGGAGTTCATTCCCGTGAACATCAGCGGTTTCGTTCTCGCGGCCGGTGAGGGACGGCGCCTGCGGCCGGCCACGCTCACCCGGCCCAAGGCCTTGGTGCCCTTCTGCGGCGTGCCGCTGCTGGAGCTGGCCGCCAGCCAGTTGAGCGCCATCGGCCTCAAGACCATGGCGGTCAATGTCTCGTACCAGGGGGAGCGGGTCTACGAGGCCGCGGCGCGGCTGGGGCGCCAACACGGCTGGGACTTGCGGATTTCGCAGGAGGACACGCTGCTGGACACCGGCGGCGGCCTGCGTTACGGGCTGCGGCTGCTTCCTGATGCCGAACACATCCTGGTTCACAACGTCGACATCGTGCTGGACTACGACCTGCGCCGACTGGTGGACCGCCACCTGGAGTCCGGGGCGCTGGCCACGGTACTGCTGGTGCCAGGCAAGGGGCCGCGCACGGTGGAGATCGAACCCGGTGGCCGGGTCAGCGAATTTCGCCGCGGGGCGCTGGGTGGGCGCTACACCTTTGCCGGTGTGCATATCCTGCGCCGGGAGGCCTTGGATTGGCTGCCTGAAGAGGCGGCCCCGTCAATTATCGTCGCCTACCAGCAGGCGCTCAAAGCGGGTCAACTGGTCATCGGCTTGCCGGTGGATGAAGATGCGTACTGGGCCGACCTGGGAACCGCGGAACAGTATATCCGGGCGCATGGCGAGATCGCGGACTGCGCCCTGCGCTTTCACCCGCGGTTGCAGCAGGCCCAGGCCGAACAGCCGCGTCGGCGGGCTGAGCTGGAGGCCCGCGGCGTGCAATGCACGGGCGCCTTGGGCCTGGGCAGCGGCCTGGGCGTGCCGGCGGGAAGCCACCTTCACAATGTCGTGCTCTGGGATCATACCCGCCTGCCCCGGCCCCTGCTCTATGCCGACGGTATCTTTGTGGGCGACGATGTCCCGCCCGCCAAAGTCGTGGACGAAAGCCGCCAGCCCGACCCGCGCGTCTTCATCTCGCTGGACCTGAACCCGGCTGACACCCGCGTTATCCCGCTGCAAAAACAGGGCAGCGGCCGACGCTACTGCCGACTGACCGACGACACGCAGTCGTGGATTTGGTGCGCCTACAACCCCGAACGCCGCGAGAATGCGGGCTTCGCCGCCATCGCCGACTTCCTCAAACGCCTCGGCATCCGTGTGCCGGAAGTGCAACTGCACCTGGCGGATACCTGCGAACTGGTGTCGCGCGACCTGGGCCAGCACATGTTGGTGAAGACCGACGAGGTCGATACCGCCGAGTGTCTCTTCCAGGTGGTGCAGCAAGTCGCTCGCCTGCACGTACTCGGCGATCAAGCCGCGCGCCTCGAGGAACTGCCCCTGCAACGCGGCTTCACCAAGGGCCTGTATGATTGGGAACGGGACTACTTCCGCGAACACATCCTGGACCGGCTGCTTGGCCGCGCCGATCTCTGGGGCACGGCGGCCCACGATTACTGCGAACTCCGCGACAGCCTCCTGCGGCAGCCGCTGGTGCCGGTACACCGCGACCTGCAGAGCGCCAACGTGATGATCGTGGACGGTCAGGCCTACATCATCGACTTCCAGGGCATGCGCCTGGGCTGCGCGGCTTACGACTTGGGAGCCCTGCTCTATGATTCGTATCAGGAAAAGGTGATCACGCCCGAGCTGCGCCGTCGCGTCTGGCGTCAGTACTGCCAGGAGGTCCGACACCTCGGCGCCACCCCACCGCCGGACCGACTCCTGCACACCGCCGCCATCCAGCGCCTTATGCAGGCCTTGGGTGCCTACGGCAAACTCTGGCGTAAAGATGGACTGGACTGGTATCGCCAGTTCGTCCTGCCGGGATTCCGCCTGATGATTACGGCCACCGAGGAAGCTGGCTGCTTCCCTGGCATCCAAAGCATGGCCCGGCAGGCCATGCGCCTGGCCGCAGAAAAGCTCGGACCGGCGGGGTGAAGAGCCGCAGGGGCGCGGCGGTTTGGACTGCGGTGGATTAGAGATGCCGTCCCTGAGCGTCTCTTCCGCCCGCAGGGCGTGGAGGTCGGCGGGCCGTCGTGCCTGAGG
>CAIZKT010000035.1:0-1706 GCA_903933565.1 uncultured Victivallales bacterium
CCTGGAGCCCGCGCTGCCCATTCCGATCCGGCCGGGACGCGCCGGATCGCCTGGAGGGCGGCCCTGTCGCAGACCGTGAGCCAGTCGAATCGGCGTGGCCGCCGCGACGGGGGACGGGGAACGGCTCACAGGCGCCTGCGCGCCTGGGGAGGTTCGCCCTCCAAAGCGCGCCCTCAGAGCCGGGCGCAAATCGTCACCAAGGCAGCTCCTTCTTACCCTAATGGTATCTTGACAAAAACGTCATGCCTAAGCACTGTACGGCCCTCGCGGAGGAGTAGCGCTCACACACGGCACCTGCGATGGGTTTTTGCAGGGGTATCCCCTGCTTGCCGGAGGAACGACGGCATGAGCTCGCTTGGGAGTTGGTTGGGACGTCTTGCCGTACGGGCAGGATTCATCAGCGCCTGTCTCGCCCTGGTCGGGGTTCCCGCCTGGGGCGCACCTCACTACACCCAGACCTTCACCCTGCAGCCGGGCTGGAACGCCATCTTCGTGCAGGTCCAGCCCGACTCGGCCGAGGTGCCGACGGTGTTTGGCGCCCCGGCGGTCCTGGCCGCCGTCAAGAGCGTCTGGTCCTATTTTCGCCAGGACGCCCCGATCGAGTTTCTGCAGGACGCCGGCGAAGGGCTGTGGAACCAGCCGGGCTGGCGGGGTTACTTTTTCGCGGGCGAGGAACGGTTCCTGTCCAACCTCAGCTCCATCCAGGTCAACCGCGCCTATCTGGTCCACCTCGGCGGCACGGGTAACGTCACCCTGTCCGTCAGCGGCCGACCCTCGTTGCACGCCCCGCCCTGGCAGACGGACTCGTTGTCGCTGCTCGGCCTGAGTGTGCGCCCGGACGCGCCGCCGACGTTTCTGGCCTTCTTTGCTCCTTCCGCGGCCCAGGCGGGCCAGGATGTCTACCGGCTCGGAACGACCGGCAGCTGGGAGAGGGTGGCGACCCCCGCCACGGCGACGATCCAGGCGGGCACCGCCTACTGGATCAAGTGCGAGGGTGCCTCGACCTACCCCGGTCCGCTCCAGATCGACCTGGGCGAGGCCGACGGGCTGACCTATGGCCGTGGCGTTCAGCAGTTGACCCTGCGCCTGCAGAATCTCTCCAGCGTGGCGCGCACGGTCACCCCAAAACTGCTCGCGGCGGCAGATCCCGTGGTGCTGGCCTACCGGAAGATGAATGACACCACCTTTGAGTACGAGTGGCCGTACCTGAGCACCCTGACCCCGATCACGCTGGGCGCCGCCGGGACGAGCACCGACGAAACGACGCTTCTCCTCGCGGTCCTGCGGGTTGAGTTCACCGCCGCTACGGTTGAGTCGGTGCTCGAGATCACGGATGACCACGGCCTGCGCTATCTGCTGCCGGTCAGCGCCGAGAAGTAGGGGGAGGAGGCGGACGGATGAAGGATGAACCAGAGGGCAGAACGATGGCTGAGGGAGTTGGCCCTTGCTGAACGCCGAACATCGAACATCGAACGTCCAACGCCCAACCTCGAAGTGGGGAAGCCGCGGAGACAACGCCCATCTCGCGGCACATTGACAGATGCCGACTTTCTAAGCTCAATAGGTCCGCTCCCTCGGCTGCGTCCGCGTTTTGCGCTCGGGGTTCTGAGTTCTGCGTTCCCGGAAAGACAGGTACTGCCATGAGACAGATTACCCACGTGCTTGCGCTGCTTGGCCTGGGTTGGGTGGGCTTGGTCAGCGCCACG
>CAIZKT010000036.1:0-12225 GCA_903933565.1 uncultured Victivallales bacterium
GCAAGAGCAGGTACTACGACAACCCGCAGATCTAGCGGTAGAGATCGCTGGATCTGGTTCGCCGTCCCCCGACCCTCGTAGGGTGCCTATGGGTTATCCGCGTCTGAACCCGCCGCCGCTTCGGCCAGAGCTTTACGCTTCCTCCGACCGGGAAGATAGGTGTCTGGATCGAGGCCGTACACCGCATAACCCAAGCCCAGCACCAGGCAGAATAGACTGAAGAACAGCGAGTAGTTCTTGTGCGATAACGCCACGTCAACGAAGATCAGAAACAAGATGCAGACCAGCAACTTGGCCGTCCGGGGAAGCGCCGGCCAGATGCGCCGGGCGAAGTGGCGGTAACGCAGACTCGAGATCATCAGCAGAGCCGAGGCTAGAACCAGCGCCATCGCCAGCCAGGGTGCCCGCTCGCCAAACAGCAGAACCGAGGCCCCCGCCAACATGGCGCCCGCCGGGGAAGGCATACCCTGGAATATCCCTGCCGGCATGGCGGTCGTCGGGCGCAGAAAGCGGTACAGCCGATAGATGACGAAGGCCAGGTAAACGCCACCCGCCGTGCCGGCCACCACCGCGGAGGTGCTGGCATATAACTGCGCCACGATGAGGTAGCCTATCGCCAGACCAAAACTCGTCCCGTCCGCAATATCGTCGAAGATCGGACCGTACCGGGTCGAGCCATAGAGGCGCGCCATCCGGCCATCGAAAAGATCGAAGAACTGCCCGAGGAAGACCAGCACGAAGGCGCGCAGCGGATGCCCGATGGACACGTTCACGATCGCCGCAATCCCGCACAGGAAATTGGCCAGCGTCAGGCTGTTGGCATACCAGGCGTCGGGGATCACCCGGCAGTACACCGAGAGAAAGGCCAGCAAGGTGCAGGACGCCGTGACGGCATAGACAAAGCGCTCCGACATGAACCACAGCGGCTGTATCTGGTCCAGAGCCGTGCAGGTCAGTACGATCGTCACAAAGGCCGTCTTCGCCTTGCCGAAGTAGTTTGCCGCCTGTTTCCTGATGACCAGCCTGGAGGCCTGACCGAGGGCGTCAAGCAACAGAAAAGCGGTGACCCAGCACCACGGCAGAGGCAGACGCACGTTCGCTGCCACCGCACAGTAGAGCAGCGCCGGGAAATACATGAACTTGTCGCTGAGCGGGTCCAGCCACTTGCCGCTCTCTGTCTCCAGGTCGCAGTTCCGGGCGATGGTCCCGTCGGTGATGTCCGAGATCATCCAGAAGGCAAAAAACAGCGTCGCCACCTCCCACCACCCCATCTGCGCCATCCAGACGCTGACCAGCCCCATCGGCATGCGCAACAGCGAGATCCCGTTGGGATGCAGAAGCGGGGTACGGCGCACCCACTCCCGGCCACGGGGGGAGCGGGTTAGCGTCGTGACGACAACCCTTTCGACCAGAAGAATGGCAACGATGGCGAGGGCGATCAGCCAGGTAGTCAGCATGGGTTTGGGCCTTGTCCTGCGTCTCCCCGGCCAGTTCAGCCAGAGCGGGCCGGGCGGTTGTCACCGCCAGGCTCGCGCCGCACTCTGATCTTGGCCTTCAGGATCCGCCGTGGGTCTGCGTCCAGTATCTCGGCACAGAGGTGTTCCGTCGTCACCGCTTCACCCGCTTGCGGAATACGTCCGGCTTGCGCCGAGAGGTAACCGCCAACCGTGTCGTAGTCCTCGTTCGTAGGTAGGCCTGCATCCAGAGCTTCGTTGACCTGGGCAATGGTCGAGCGCGCCTCGACGATCATGCCCCCGTCGGCCAGAACCTCGGCGCTGGGAAGCCCCTCATCGCCGTCGTACTCATCGCGGATCTCGCCGACAATTTCCTCGATGATGTCCTCGATGGTGACGATCCCCGCGGTGCCACCGTACTCGTCCAGGACCACCGCAAGATGAGTGCGGCTCTGCCGGAAGTCCTTCAGCAACTCGCCAACCCGCTTGGACTCGGGAATGAAGGTGGGCGCGTGCTGCAGCACCCCCACCTCCGCCGCGGCGACGGTGCGCGCGTCGTCAAGCAGATCCTTGGCATAGATGATGCCGGTGATGTGATCGATGCTATCCCGAAACACCGGGATACGGCTATGCCCGCAGGCCACGATGAGGGCCTTGACCGCCGCCACGTCGGCCTTCTCGTCGATGCCCTGCACGTCCACCCGCGGCGTCATGATCGCGCTGACCGTGGTCTCGTCGAGGTCGAAGATACCCCTGATCATGCGCCGCTCATCCGCCTCCAGGTCGGCCTCGCCCTCGGCGCTCTCCGCGTCCTGGTCCAACAACGACATGATCTCGTCCTCGGCCGTAACCTCGTCGTCCTCCTCACCGCGCGCCGCACGCCAGCGGTTCGCCAGGCGGTGCAAGGCCAGGACGGGATAGGAGAGTGGGAAGATTGCCAGATGCAGCCCGCGCAACATTAGTAAGGAGACGTCGAGCAGATGCGCCGAAGCCGTGACGCTCAGATGGCGACCCAAGGCCTCGGTCACGGTCAGGAACAGCACGCCCCCCGCCAGTACGGCCGACCACTCCCAGACACCGCGACCACCGCCCAGGGCGGCGTGCCGGTCCCAATGGCCTGCGCAGACCACAATCAGCAACACGTCCAACGCCTGCAACAGACGCAGCAAGACGCGGTACTCGTCTCGTCGGCCCAGCTGGCGCGCCAGACGGCTGGCCAGCTCCGGCTCGCTCTCTTCCAACTTGCGCAGCCGACCGCCGCTAAAGCCGTGCAGGACCAGACGGGAGGTCGACAGAACCGCCGCAAACACGCCGCCCGCGATGCCTATCCAGACGCTCCAGTTGGTCTCCATAGTGTGTCTTGCAGTCAAGTATCCAAAGGGCTGATCGGCACTCGGCGCGCACCCCACATCCCGCCCCACGCCAGCGGCGTCATCCTGAACCTTTGCGCGCAGGCGCCGACGCCAACCCTGGCGACGCTCCTGCGACCGGACCCGCGCGCCCCGCTAACCAGGAGTCCGCCCAGCCGACCAAGAGCCTCCCCGGGCTCCGCCTGACGCCCGCACGCCCCGGGCGCCGCTAGGACGCGCCGGAGCGCTCAAAGATAGCACCGAAATCCGCGCTTGCGCGCAGGCGTCCCAGGACGCGGCGCTCCGCCCGCCGCATGGCCTGGCGGGCCACCGGCTCGCCGTCATCAAAGCCGACCAGATGCAGCATGCCATGCACGGCATAGAGCACGCATTCCGCCCCCAGGCTGGTTCCGAAGCGCCGCGCCGCCTCGCTGGCGACGGCAGGGCAGATGTAGATCTCGCCGACCACCGCAGGACCCGACTCGGAACCATCTCCATTCAGTCCAAACGCCAGCACATCGGTGCTCCCGTCGTGCCCAAGGAAGCCGAGGTTGAGCCGGGCCATGGTCCGGCTGCCGATCAAGATGACGTGCAGTTCGGCCGTAGCACCAAAACCCGGCGCCTTCCCGAGCCCCGTCAGCCCGACGGCCTCATGGAGTATGCGGAGAAGCAGCCGACGGTCCCTCAGCCGCGGCTGGCGGACCGGCTTCGACAGGACCACTGTCATGACCACTGCCCTCCTTGGGGTATGGCACCCGTGCGTGCATCATCGTCGCCAGTGTCCGCACCATGACATCGCGACAGCGGGCAAGCTCGCTGACCGTGAGGTCCGCGTCGTCCAGGCCGTGGTCGCGAAGTCGGTCGTTGAAGATCGCCTCGACCATAGCCCCGATCTTTGCCGCCGTGGGTCGCTCCAGACTGCGGCTGGCAGCCTCACAACTGTCGGCTAGGCTGACCAGCACCGTCTCCTTGCGCCGCGGACGCGGGCCGGGATAGCGGAACTCGCTCTCGCCGACCGTCTGGCCGGGATCGGTATGATCCTTGGCCTTGCGATAGAAGTAGTACACCAGGCTGGTGCCGTGGTGCTGCGCGATCGTCTCACGCAGGGGCCGCTTGAGCTTGTAGCGCCGCGCCAGCTCGATGCCATGCCGCACATGGTTGAGAATAACCAGGCTGCTCATGCGCGGCTGCAAGTCTTCATGCGGGTTCTCTCCGTGCAGGGCGTTCTCGGCGAAATACTCGGGCTGATCCAGTTTGCCAATGTCGTGAAAATAGGCGCACACCCGCGCCATCAGCGGATTGGCCCCGATGGCTTCGGCAGCCTGCTCGGCCAAGGTCGCCACCGTCAGGCTGTGATGATAGGTCCCCGGCGCCTCGAGTTGCAGTCGCCTCATCAAGGGGTGGTTGAGATCGCTGAGTTCCACCAGCGATAGATCCGACGCCAGGCCGAAAGCGAATTCCAGCAGCGGCAGCAGCATAAACACCAGGGCGGTGACTCCGAAGGCATTGACCATGGCGTAGTACACCAGCGGCAGCAGGGCCCGCCCCAGGGCCCCGGCAGGCAGGGTGCCGCGCAGCGAAAACAGCAGTTCCAGCAACAACACCGTGGCAAACACCGCCGCGCCGGTCGTGATCAGATGCGCCCGGCGCCGCGCCCGCCGCATCAGGGCCGCGCCAACCAGCGACGAAGCCGTCCCCGTGATGCACAGGTGGAAGGCTTCCGGCGAACGGATCTGCCAGGCGGCTACCGCCGCCGTCAGCAGGGCGCTCACCACGGCCGCGCGCAAGCCCGCCAGGGGCGCCAGCAACATGGCCGCAAAAGACAAGGGCAACAACGGAAACAGGTAGAACGACGAACCGCTGTTGAGGAAGTGCAGACCGGTGACCGTCCGGCTCAGCAAAACCTGCAGAATCAGCGCCAGCGCCACCAGAGTCACCAGGCGCCGATCCGCGAGCAGGTCGGGATGAAATACCGCCAGCATGTACCCCGCGCACAGGATCAGCACAGCGCATACCAGCGGCCCCTGCAAGTAACCCAGAAACCCCAGCTGCGAGGTCTGCCGCAAGTGGAGCTCCTGCTGATGCTTCTCCAGGCGCTCGATGACGTCCTGGTTCACCGCCTCGCCGCGCAGCACCAGGACTTCGTTAGCGCCCACGAAACGCATGACGGTTTCCACGGCCGCGACAGCCTGTCGCCGAGCCTTGAGCGTCGCCTCGGCATTCTGCACCATGCTGGGACGCAACAGCCGCGCCAGAGCCTGCTCCAGAGCCCCACGCAGAACCTCTCCCGTATCGGGGAAGCGCGCCAGGAACTCCCCCGCCACCGCGGCCGCACCCTTCCGCGGATCACGCAGGTCGGCCACCGAGATCAATGAGGTGCGGGCCGCACCCCCGTGATCGTTGAGAAAAATGACCTGGGCCGTGGGCGAGTCGGGCTCGCGCAGCGCGGTGATCTCGCGCTCTTCCATAATCCCGGCGTGCAGCGTGTCCCGAACCAAATCCTGCACGATACGAAAGCGGGCCGAGTCGGATACCACCTGCCGCAATGCATCCAGGGCCGCGCCGTCCAGACCCTCCAGCGGATCGGCGGTCGTGGCGCCGTCCCCAACGGGCGCCGGGACCGCCGGGCGCTCCGCCGCCACATCCCGACCGCGCAAGGTGTCACCCAAGCCTGCCAACCCCTGTAGCGATGCCTCCGCCGCCGGCAGACTCAGCTGGTAGACCGGCGGCACCTCCTGAGACACCCGGCTGCGCAGACGTTCGGTCTGCATCGTGTCGGCATAGCGGAAGGGCACCTCGCTGTAGATATTGCGGTCGGCAATCTCCCCGGCGACCAGATGCACAGGGGGCGGAGTGCGGCGAAAGGATACCGCAAAGGAACAGGCAAGCCAAACGCACAGTCCGGCGCTCACCAGGAACCAGGCAACCCCCGGGCGACGACGGACCTGCCGCCTCACGGCGTCAGCACGACGCACCCTCTGCCGACCCTGGCCAATGCCGCGCGGCCCACTCGGTGTCCTCTGCCAGCGAAACCATTTCATCTGCCGCCAACGATAGCCCCGGTTCACCCGGGGAGCAACACTCAGGATGCCTTTTTGAACAGCAAAGCGGCGTTGTGCCCACCGAACCCGAAACTCACGTTGAGCGCCAGGCGAACGGGCACCTCGCGGCAGGCGTTGGGCACATAGTCCAGGTCGCACTCAGGGTCGGGCGTCTGATAGTTCATCGTCCCCGGAATCACCCCGTAGCGCAACGCCTGAATGCAGGCGATCGACTCGAACCCGCCCGCCGCCCCCAGTGCATGTCCCGTCATGGACTTGGTGCTGCTCACCGGAATCCGGTAGGCCGCCGACCCCAAAGCGGCCTTCAGCGCCACGGTCTCCATGCGGTCATTGAGCGGCGTCGAGGTCCCGTGGGCGTTGATGTAGCCGACCTCCTCCGGCGCCACTCCCGCCCGGGCCAACGCCTGACGCACCGATCTGGCGGCGCCTCTGCCCTCGGGGTCCGGCGCGGTGATGTGGTAGGCGTCCCCCGTCAGTCCGTACCCCACCAGTTCGGCCAGGATCTCCGCCCCGCGGGTCTGCGCCTGCTCCAGGCTCTCCAATACCAGCACCCCGGCGCCTTCCGCCGGCACAAACCCGTCGCGATCGCGGTCGAAGGGACGGCTGGCGTGTTCAGGGTCATCATTGCGCGTGCTCAAAGCGCGCATGGAGGCGAAGCCCCCGAGCCCCAGGGCTACCAAGCCCGCCTCTGTGCCACCCGCCAGCATCGCATCGGCATCGCCACGGCGAATCATCCAGTACGCCTCGCCGATGGAGTGCGTCGCCGAGGCACAGGCCGTGACCACCGCCAGGTTGGGCCCCTGAAACCCAAACTGGATGGACAGCATCCCCGAGGCCATGTCCGGAATCATGATCGGCACCGTCAGAGGAGAGAGACGACCCACGCCCCGTTCCAGCAGCACCCGCGTGTTCTCCTGCATGGATTCCAGTCCGCCCACCCCAGAAGACACGATCACTCCGATGCGTTCCGGGTCCGCACTCGTGGCCGAAAGCCCCGATTGGCGCACGGCTTGCAACGAGGCCACCAGCGCGTAGTGGCAGAAACGATCAAAACGCCTCGCCTCTTTCTCCGGCAGATAGGCCGTGATGTCGAAGTCCTTGACCTCGCCAGCGATACGGCAACGCAGAGCAGAGGCGTCAAAACGCGTGAGCGGCCCGATGCCAGAGCGGCCTGCCAACAGACTCGACCAGAAGGCCTCCACGGTATTGCCCAACGGCGACACCACCCCCATCCCCGTCACCACCACTCGGCCCGATGCGTTCATCGTACTCGCGCTCCGCGTTAGGCTCTACTACCTGCCCCCCAAACGGGGAGAGGCCACCGCCGCATTCCGGCGCGTGGCCTCCCGTTAAACCCACCCGCGAACCATCAGCCGCCGACGATCTTCTGCACGTAGGCAATCGCCTCGCCGACCGTGGTCAGCTTCTCCGCTTCCTCGTCCGGAATCTCGGTCCCGAACTCTTCTTCCAGCGCCATCACCAACTCGACCGTGTCAAGCGAATCCGCGCCCAGATCCTCGACAAACTTGGCGCCGTCAGTCACCTGTTCGGCGTTGACTCCGAGCTGCTCCACGATGATCTCACGAACACGCTCAGCTGGTGAAGACATGATCTTACTCCGATGGGTTGCGGGTGCCGCGCAAAGGGCACCTGGACTCTCTGGGCTAATACCTTCAACGTCGAACTCAATCGCCACGGCGAAAACGCCTGCCACGGCAGCGGCACCTCAACCGGAACAGGGGTATAATGTGGTCCCGTTTCGGCCTAATGCAAACCCCTGGCGTCCCGGCCGCCGACACCCCTCACATGACCATCCCGCCGTCCACATGCAGCACCTGCCCGGTAATGTAGGCGGCCGCCTCGCTGCACAAGAAGCCTACCGCCCGAGCCACATCCTCCGGCGTCCCGGCCCGCGCCAGTGGGACCAAGGTCAGGAAAGCCTCCCGCGCGGCGTCGCTGAGCTTGTCCGTCATCTCGGTGCGGATGTACCCCGGCGCTACCGCGTTGACCGTGATGCCCCGGGAGGCCAGTTCCTTCGCCGCCGTCTTGGTCAGCCCGATGACTCCGGCCTTGGAGGCGCTGTAGTTAGCCTGGCCGGCGTTACCCATCACCCCCACCACCGAGGCGATGTTCACGATCCGCCCGCTGCGGGCCTTGAGCATGGGCCGTGACGCTGCCTTGATGCAGTTGAACGTGCCCTTCAGGTTCACCGCAATCACGGCGTCCCACTCTTCCTCCCGCATCCTCATGATGAGGTTGTCCCGCGTGATGCCCGCATTGTTGACCAGAATGTCCACCTTGCCAAAACGGGTCAGAACCTCACCAAACATGCGCTCCACGTCGGCCAGACTGGAGACGTTGGCCACAAAGGCCGCCGCCGTAACCCCGCGGGCACGGAACTCCGCGGCCGTCGCCTCAGCCACGTCCTGCAACACATCGACGATCGCCAGCGTCGCGCCGCCGGCAGCCAATTCGTCGGCAATGGCCCGACCAATGCCACGGGCGCCGCCAGTGATCAACGCTACGCTGCCTTCGAATCCCATGAACCACCCTCCCTTTGACCGTTACTCCGGCGCCCCGCCCACGGCACTTCCAGGATCCCGCCGCAAGAGCTGTACGGTCGCCGCCAGATCCGCGCAGGACCCGATCGAACCCACCGGAAAGGCGCGGTCGAGGCGCCGCATAAACCCGCTCAACACCTTCCCGGGACCAAGCTCCACCAAGACCTCCGCGCCGGCCGCCAGCAGCGCTCGCACGCAGGCCTCCCAACGCACGCTGCCGTTGACCTGGGCTCGGAGGTTGTCGCGGATGACGGCCACCTCCGTCACCAGCGCCCCGGACGCATTTTGCGCTACCGGGCAAGTCGGCGCCCGTAACTCGAGCGGCGCCAGCACCGCCCCGAACGCCAAGGCGGCAGACGTCATCAGGCGGGAGTGGTATGCGCCCGCAACCTCCAGCATCACCACCCGCGACACGCCGACGGCGGCAAGCGCCGCCACCGCTGCCTTGACCCCAGCACAGCCACCGCTGATGACGACCTGCCCAGGGCAATTGTAGTTGGCGACGTCGACCTCGTGCTGGCGGCAGATGCCCTCAACCAGCGCCGTGTCCGCCCCGATCACCGCGGCCATGGCGCCAGCCGTCGCCCGACACGCCTCGTCCATGAGGCGACCGCGCTCCGCCACCAGCCGCAAGGCGTCATCAAACCCAAGCACCCCGGCACAGGTGACCGCCGCTAACTCGCCCAGGCTCAACCCGCCGCAGACCACCGGCGCCACAGGCAGGCGTTCCTGCAAGGCCGCGTGGCAAGCCATGGACATGGTGAAAATGGCGGGCTGGCAGTTCACACTCGCCGTCAGCGCCGCCGCCGGACCCTCGAAACACAGGTCGGCAATGGACCGCCCCAACACGACGTTCGCCCGCTCAAATACCGCCCGCGCCGCAGGGCTCTGCTCCCACAGGTCCCGACCCATGCCAACCGCTTGAGCCCCCTGCCCCGCAAACATGAAACCCACACGCTTCATCACGGCTCACTTCGGTTCCGAACCCCCGGCAGCCCACCTTGCCGCAAAGGTTCTTTCGTCCACAGCCCCACACCGCCGGCCCTGAAACTCGGCCCCCGGCTCGGCGCCTAACCCCACCGACGCCCCCCGTCAGACACTCGCCGCAGGCCGCGCCGCTGAAACCGCAGCAAAGACCTTGGCCTGCTCGACAATGTGCTCGTTGACCTGATGCCGCACAAACTCCTCCGCGACGCGGATGCCATTGCGCACCGCCCGCGAACATGACGAGCCATGGCCGATGATGCACACCCCGTCTACACCGAGCAACGGCGCCCCACCGAACTCGGCGGGGTCACAGGTCTTCCGCAGTTCCGTGTAGGCACCCTTGCTCAACACGTAACCGACCTTACGCATAATGTTCTTGCTGAGGTTCGTCCGCAAGACCTTGCTGAGGGCCCCGCCCAGACTCTCGCAGGTCTTCAGCACCACGTTGCCAACAAAGCCGTCGCAGACCACCACATCCACCCGGCCGCCAAACAGATCGTGCCCCTCCACGTTCCCGATGAAATTCAGGCCCTGCATGCCATTCAGAAGCTTGTAGGATTCCTTGGCCAGATCGTTTCCCTTGACGTCCTCACCGCCTACATTCAGCAGACCGACCCGCGGGCTGGCCTTGCCCAGAATATGGCGCGAGTAGACCATCCCCATCATGGCATACTGAGCCAGGTTGATCGGCTCGCAGTCTACCGTCGAACCCGCATCCAAAAGCACAAAATTACCTTCCGGCGAAGGAAAAACGGCCGCGATACCCGGCCGCAATATGCCCGCCAGAGTGCGCCACTTCAGGACGGTCGCTGCCACGCAGGCTCCGGTGTTTCCGGCACTGAAAAACGCCTGCGCCTCGCCCTGCTTCACCAAGTCCACCGCCACGTTGATGCTGCTGCGCCGTTTGGTTCGTACGGCCGCTGCCGGCGCATCGTCCATGCGGATGACGTCGGGTGCGTGAACGACGGTCAAGCGCGGGTCGGATTCCTTGCCAATACGGCGCAGTTCCGCGCGTACTTGTGCCTCATCCCCGACCACAAAGAGCGTCGTCCCGCCAGACTGACGGTCAAGCCACTCTCCCACTCCTTCGATCACCACACGGGGAGCGAAATCACCCCCCATAGCATCCACAGCGATTGATGACATCGCGGTTATTCCGCCGTGACGGACACCACCTGCCGACCCTTGTAGTGGCCGCACTTGGCGCAGACACGGTGGGGAATTACGGCCTCCCCGCACATGCCGCACTTGGCCGGCTGTAAACCGCGGTAGCGGTTCGCCGCCCGGCGCATGCGGGATCTCTGCTTGCTGAGCTTGCTTTGCTGTAGTGCCATGTCCTGACTCCGTCCTGGTAAACCTGCTGTCCGCGGGGCGCCTCCGCAGCTTGGAAGCGCACCCACCCCGTATCGCCACCGTTGCCAGCCTGCGCCGACTCAGGCATCATCACGCCGAACGACAGCGTCCAAGGCACCCCATGGATCGCCTTCGTCGAGGCTAGGCCCAGACTCGCGGCAGCCGCAGTCGGCCTCGTTCCGGTTGCCACCACAAAGCGGGCATAGGCCGCGACAATCCTCGCGGCAAAGCAATGCCTGCGGCAGAGCTAGTAATATGTCCTCGCGCAACCCGTCCGTCAAGTCAACCACGGTCCGGGCTACGTGCTCGAAATGGTGACAGACGTCTGGCACCTCCAGCTCCACCGCACAGGGCTCCAGGCAACGATCACAGACTCGCACCACGCGCCCTCTCACCCGCCCACGCACCAGCACTCCGTCGTCCACCGGCGCCAGATTCAGCTCGAAAGCTAACGCCCCCGGGAACGAGAACACCCCGTCGTCCTGGATGTCCAGCGTGCTGAACTCCACCTCGCCGTGGATATCCGCACCTTCCACCGGCAGGTCGACAATCTGAAAGGCCAAGTCCCCCCGTGAAACCATCAGGAAACCTCCCTGATCCGACCCAGTACCGCGGCACAGATCTCCGCCGGCACAAACGGGCTGACATCACCCCCCAAGCGGGCAATTTCCCGAATCATGGTCGAGCTGACGAAAGAGTAGGCCGGACTAGGCATAAGAAAGACCGTCTCGCACTGGGGCGACAACTCACGATTCATTAGCGCCATCTGAAACTCGTACTCGAAGTCGGACACGGCGCGCAGGCCGCGGATCACCGCCACCGCCCCGAGGTCGCGCACTGCCCCCAGCAGCAACCCTTTGAAACTGGACACCTCGACCCCGGGAATGCCCGCACACACGCACTGCAGATGCTCCAGACGCTCAGCGACCGTAAAAACGCACCCCTTGCTGCTGTTGACCCCGACCGCCACGATCACCCGATCGAACAACCGCGCCGCCCGACGGATGACGTCGACATGCCCGTTGGTCACGGGGTCGAAGGAACCCGGATAGAGGCCGATGCGCTCTGTCGCCATGCTTGTCACCGCCTGTGCAAACCGGGCTGCCGACGCCGCGCTAGACCGCCATCGGACCCCGACGCAACGACCGGGTTTACCATCACCGTGGAGGCAGACCATAGCACACAGGCGCCCTGCCGGCAACCTGGCCTGGCTCCCCGGCAGGGCGGTTTCAAGAAACGACCGCCGTCGTCCCGCCGGCAGTGAAAGCGGCGTCGACGGGCCGCGGACGCGGCACTCTGCCGCACGCATTCCACTCAGGGTTCAGCGGGGCCCCCGGCTTGGAGGCCGCACATACCGGAATGAGACTTGCCAACGCGGTTCCCATTCCCATCCGGCCGGGACGCGCCGGATCGCCTGGAGGGCGGCCCTGCGTGGCCGCCGCGGCGCCGACGCAGCGGC
>CAIZKT010000037.1:0-3268 GCA_903933565.1 uncultured Victivallales bacterium
GATGGCGGGATTGGAGCCATCCGAGAGTTCGGTTTGGCTTGTAGTCCTCGGCTGGAGAAACCCGGGAAGGAGCATGACCCAAGAGCATTGGTGGCGCCAAGACCTGGTACTTCCCCGACGGTTACCTGCCGGCGAAGGTGAAGAATGGTTCGATGGAAGCGCACGAGGCACTGATGCTGCTCAATTGCGGGGCAGAGATGGCCGAGGTGAAGCTGGATTTCTACTTTGAGGACAGCCCGCCGGTGAAGGATGTGGCGGTGACGGTAGGGCCGGAGCGGGTGCGGTCGTTGCGGCTGGATCAGGCCGATCAGTTTGGCGGGCCGACGATTCCAGCGTTGACGCAGTATGCGCTGCGGGTGCGCTCGAGTGTGCCGATCGTGGTCCAGTTTGGGCGGCTTGACACCACGCAGAATGCCATGGCCTACTACATCGGAATCGGTTTTGCCGAATGATCGTGCTGGAACCCCGCGCCGGAGTGGGGTTTGACGAAGCGTAGAGACAACGGCGAAGAGAGGCAGCCCGGACCATGTACACTGAGCTTTCTCTGAATGGGTCGTGGGACTTGTGCGATGGGTTGCTGGGCTGGACGGCGGCGGAGGCGCTGCGTCTGACCGCGGCGGCGGAGGGCTGGATGCCGACGCCGGTGCCCGGCGACATTCACCAGGGCCTGGTGGCCGCGGGGCGGATTCCAGAGCCTCTGCTGGGGTTGAACACCTCCAAGTGCGCCTGGACCGAGAGCCGCTCGTGGTGGTACCGCACCGCCTTCACCGCGTCTCCGGCCTGGCTGGCGGCCGAGGTTGTCGAGCTGGAGCTGAACGGGCTGGACGCCCAGGCCGAGATCTTCCTCAATGGCGTCCACCTCGGCTCCCACCGCAATGCCTTCCGCCCCTTCGTCGCCGACGTCCGGCCCCGGCTCGTAGCTGGCCGCAATGTGCTCCTGGTCAGGCTCAGCGCCGGGGTCGAGGAGGTGACCGAGCTGGAGATGGATGAGCCGGATGGGGTGCGCGCCGGAACCGAGGCTAACAACGGTCGGCCGGAACGCGGCGATCCGCGCCGCGCGCTGGTGCGCAAACCACAGTACTCCTGGGGCTGGGACTGGAGCCCCCGCTGCGCCACCACGGCCATCGGCGGCGCGGTCACCCTGCGGGTCATGAGCGGCGCCTGCATCCGCAATGTCGCGCTGCACCCTGTCTCGCACACGGCGGACGTGGCCGTGGTCAAGGCGGTGGTGACGGTGGAGCGCTTCCACTACTACCAGACCACGAATGGCACCCTTACCCTCACCCTCACCGATGCCGCGGGAAAAGCGGTCCGGGTCGAAAAGGCCACGTTGCTGCGTTCCGGACTGAACTTTCTGGAGTTGCTCATCAGCCTGCCCGCGCCACGCCTCTGGTGGCCCAATGGAGTCGGGGAGCAACACCTCTACAGCGTGGCCGCCACGCTTGAACTGCCGTCCGGCGAGGCCCTGGCCCTGCCGCCGTTCCGCTGGGGGTTACGCTTCCTGGAACTGGATACCGCCGGGGTATTTGCGGTCAAGGTCAACGGCCAGCGGGTGTTCTGCAAGGGCGCCAACTGGATCCCGGCGGACACGCTCTACGCGCGCACGACGGCCGCGACCTACGAGACGCTGGTGCGCCAGGCCCACGAGGCGAACTTCACCATGCTGCGCGTCTGGGGCGGCGGCCTCTACGAACCCGAGGCCTTCTACGACGCCTGCGACCGCTACGGCATCCTGCTCTGGCACGACTTCATGTTTGCCTGTGCCCCTTACCCGGACCACCGCGAGGACTTTCGCCGCGAGGTCGAACTGGAGGCCGACTATCAGACCCGGCGGCTGCAACGCCATGCCTGCCTCGCCCTGTGGAGCGGCTCAAACGAGAACCAGTGGGGCTTCCGTGACTGGTGGCGGGAACGCACCCGCGGCGGCGCCATCGCCTACAACTACATCTTGCCGGAAGCGGTGCGCCGCAACAGTCCCGAGATCCCCTATTGGAATGGCTCGCCCTACGGCGGCGAGGCGCCCAACTGCGAGGAGGTCGGCGACCGGCATCACTGGCAAGACTGCATGATGAACCCGGACATGCAGAAACGCATCACGCCGGAGGAGTTCGACAGGTGTAACGCGCTGTTCATCTCTGAGTTCGGCTACATCGGCGCGCCCTGCCGCGAGACCATCGACACCTATCTGGACGGCGCCCCGCCGGAGCGTCAGGGCGAGGTCTGGCACCACCATACCAACACCTTCGAGAAGGGCACCGTGGCCGCCGGCGTCCGTAAGCACTACCTCGATCCCGAGGGGCTGTCGCTGGACGATTACATCCTCACCAGTGGTCTGGTGCAGGGCCTTATGTACAGCTACTCCCTGGAGTCCATGCGCGTCCGCCCCAACTGCCACGGCGGGCTATTCTGGATGTATGAGGACTGCTGGGGTGAGGTCGGCTGGACCATCGTCGACTACTCCCGGCGCCGCAAGATCTCGTGGTACTTCGTGCGTCGGACCTTCGCCCCGTTGCGGCTCATTCTGCGGCCGGGCGCGGCCGGCGCGGTCCGGGTGGTGCTGGCCAATGACACCCGGGAGCCGGAATCCTTCCAACTCGAGTACGGCTACGTGCGCCTGGATGGTGGCGCCAGCGACCTTGCCCGAGTGGCCGTCCGCGCCCCTGCCCTCAGCCGGACCACGCTCTGCGAGTTTGGCCGCGGGGAACTCGATCCACGAGAGGGGCTCTGGATCGCGCGGGTACCTGGCCGCAGCGACATCCTGCCGGCCATTTTCCGAGCCGTCGACTACCGCGAACTCCGCACCGTGGATCCCGGACTACACTGCGAGGTCCGCAGAGTCGGGGCCGGGGTCGCGGTGACGGTCAGCGCCAAAGCCTACGCTCACGCGGTGCAGATCACGGGATTGCCGCCGGGCGCCGAGCCCGAGGACAACTACTTCGATCTGCTGCCGGGGGAAAGCCGCGGCATCCGCATTGCCGATCCCTCGGGCCAGTTCATCGCGCCGGAAGCGGTGAAGTTCGCAGCGGGCTGTTTCTTTTCCGGGCGGTAGGCGCCTTGGAGCCGGCGGTCCGCACCGGCCCTGCCGGGGCTTCCGCCGTCTCTGGGGTCTGGCCGACGGCGGGTACCGCGAACCCGCCCGGAACGGGCTGGGCATCGCGGGCTCCAGGCTGGTATCTTAGCGCGCCTTCAGCGCTCCAGACGGGCTCCCTTATTGCACAGGTCGTTTCTTTTCCGGGCGGTAGGCGCCTTGGAGTCGGCGGTCCGCACC
>CAIZKT010000038.1:0-1647 GCA_903933565.1 uncultured Victivallales bacterium
GGCGCGGACTTCGTCTACGAGTGGCGCGACGACCCGGCCGTCTATAGCCTGGGGCCGAACCTGCGCGTCGACCCGGAGGGTTTCCTGGCCGCCAACGGCAAGCGTCTCCTACAGCTTGCGGCGGGCCAGTGGGTACGCTTCGATGTCACCTGCGGCATCGGCGCCCAGGCTACAGGCAAGTATGACCTGACGGTGAAGCTGACGGGAGGCGAGCCGCAAGTCTTCAAGGGCCTCGCCTGCAACCCGAAATTCCTGTCCCTGGAGCAGTTCGTGATCATGTCCAACACGAACGGCCCGTCGGTGTTCTACGTGGACAACCTGGAGATCGACGCGATCCCGGCGAAGTAAAGGAGTAGGAGCATGCGAATTTCGACCGTGATGGGACTGGCCCTGTTTTGCTGCTGGTCAGCCCCGGCGGCGGTGGAGTTCTGGGTGGCCCCAACGGGGAAGGACGACGCCCCGGGGACACTGGAGCGGCCCTTCGCCACGGTTGAGCGTGCCCGGAATGCGCTCCGCGAACTGCGGGCCGCGGGCAAGCTCATGGGGCCAGCCACCCTCTTCCTGCGCGGCGGGGTGTACGCGCTGCCGCAGACGCTGACGCTCGGCGCGCAGGACTCCGGCACCGCCGAGGCGCCGGTGACGTTTCGCGCCTATCAAAACGAGAAACCGATCCTCAGCGGTGGCCGCGCCGTCACGGGCTTCGTCCCTGGCGAGGGCCAGATTCTGAAGGCCGACCTCACGGCACAGGGCCTCAAGGGAGCGAGCTTCAAGCAACTCTTCATGGGCGGGCGCCGCATGATCCTGGCGCGCTACCCCAACTTCGACCCCAAGGAGCCCTTCACGGGCGGCTGGGCCTATGTCGACCCGAAGGCCCCTGCTGCGGGAACGACCTGGGATGCCGCTCCCATGGGGAAACGCGTATTGCAGTATCGCGAAACGGATGCGCGGCGGTGGGCCGAGCCGACGCAGGGACGCGTCTGCATCTTCGCCGGTTTCGAGTGGTGGAATGACTTCGTCCCAATCGCCTCCACGGACCCGGCGCAACGGACGATTACCCTGGCCAATGATTGCTCGTACCGCATCAACCCCGGCGACCGCTACTACGTCATGGGCCTGCGCGAGGAGCTGGACGCGCCCGGTGAGTGGTGGCTGGACGAGAAGGAGAGCACGCTGTGGTTCTGGCCGCCGAAGCCGCTCGCGGGGGAGACGGTCTGCGTGCCGGTGCTGCAGACGATCCTGCAGCTTGAGGGTACGCGCCACGTGACGGTGCAGGGGCTGGGGATTGAGGTCTGCGAGGGTACCGCGGTCACCATGAACAACACCGAGAACTGTCGGCTCGCCGCATGCACGATCCGGAACGTGGGGGAGTACAACGGCTCGGGCGTGGCTCTTTCTGGCGGCAAGTACAGCGGCATCGTCGGCTGTGACATCAGCGAGACCGGCCACAGTGGGATCAGCCTGTCAGGGGGTGACATCGTCACCCGCACCCACGCCGGCAACTACGCTGAGAACAACCACATCTGGCACACCGGCGTCTTCTACAAGCAGGGCTCTGGGATTGCCGTCGGTGGCGTGGGCAACCGCGTCTCGCGCAACCTGGTTCACGACGTGCCACGCTTTGCCGTCGTCGCCAGCGGCTGTGACTAC
>CAIZKT010000039.1:0-6616 GCA_903933565.1 uncultured Victivallales bacterium
CACCACCAAATCCTCCCGGTGATGCAGGTGGTAGCGGCGGCCCTGTGGGAGGCGGCGGGTTGCGGGGGCGCGGCGGCCGGGGTGGCGCAGCGTCCGCGGCGGCCGTCGGGGGCGGCGCGGGTCGGGGATGCGGGGCTCGGGGCGGCGGGGGTTCCGGCGCCGGCGGCAGAATGGGTTGCGTTACGTGACCCTTGGCGGGGCGCTTGCCCAACAGGCCAAGAAGCTTCTTGAGAAATGCACGAGGCAAGATCAACTACTCCTGCGACCGCGGACGGCGTTGTGAGGCACGGGCACTACCAGCAGACCGAGTGAGTTCGAGAAAACCACCAAGCCTGGGTAATGTAGCGCCGGCTTCGGGGCTGGCAATACGTACCCGCCAGCGCTGCGGTTTCAGAGCGTGAGGGGGCTTTCGCGAATCCCCGCGGATCTCTGCCAGAGCCTCTGTTTGGCAATCCCGGCCGGCGCGAAGGTCTTTTCCGGCCACGGTTCCGCCAACCAACGGCGCCGGGGCTGGTCTAAGCATGGCAAACGGTGGCCCGGCCGCGCCGGGGCTGGTGGCGCCAATGCCTGTAGCGTGGGAGGTTGTCATGGCCGTCGAGTTCAGAGACTACTATCAGGTGCTGGGGGTGCCGAAGAGCGCCAGCGCCGATGAGATCAAGAAGGCGTTTCGCAAGCTGGCGCGCAAGTACCATCCCGACGTCGCCAAGGACAAGAAGACGTCTGAAGGCAAGTTCAAAGACATTAACGAGGCCTACGAGGTCCTGGGCGATCCGAAGAATCGGGCGAAGTACGATCAACTGGGAGCGCAATGGAAGAGCGGGGCGCAGGGCCAACCGCCACCGGGTTGGCAAGGTGGTCGGCCGCACCCGTCTGGACGCGGAGCGGCGGGCGATGAGTTCCGCTTCGAGGGCACGGGCCTGAGCGACTTTTTCGAGCGGTTCTTCGGTGGCCGGGCGGGCCGTTCACGTGGCAGTTCGCCCTTCGAGGCCCAGGGGTTTGGCGAGGGTGCCGAGACCCCCTGGGAAGATGCCGCCGCCGGGCCCCGCGGTCAGGATGTGCAGGGAGAGATTCTCATCGCGCTGGACGAGGTGCTCAAGGGGGCGACGCGGGAGATCGTGATGCAGCGGACCAACGCCCGCACAGGGCAGGCGGTAACGCAGCACTACGAGGTACGCATCCCCGCCGGGATCCAGGACGGCCAGTCCATCCGTTTGCGGGGTCAGGGCGACGGCGGTCCCGGCGGTGGCACCGCCGGGGACCTGTACCTGTGCGTCCGCTACGCCCAGCATCCCGATTTTCGCACCCGGGGCGCCGATCTGCTCACCACCCTGATCCTGGCGCCGTGGGAAGCGGTCCTGGGCGGGACGATGCGCCTGCACACCCTGGATGGAACGATCTCGCTGAAGGTCCCGGCAGGCACGCAACAAGGGCAGCAGCTGCGTGTGCGTGGCAAGGGTCTGCCGACCGGCGCGGCCACCCGGGGCGATCTCTACGTCGGCATTCTGATCCAGGTGCCGACGCAGGCCAGCGCCGAGGAGAAACGCCTGTGGCGAGAACTGGCCACCGCCTCGGACTTCAAACCCCGACGCAGCGCCTGAAGGCTGCGGACGGGCCTTGCAGAACCCCACGTCTGGCCCTCGATCCCGCGCTGGCAAGCCCGTTGCGGGCAGGTTCGCGGTATCCACCGTCTGCCGGAGCCCAGATACGGCGGAAGCCCCGGCGGGGCCGGGGCGGACCGCCGCCCTCCAGGCGGTTCGGCGCGTTCCGGGCGAACCGGAAAGGAACCGCGTCTGGCCCTGGAGCCCGCGCTGCCAAGCCTGTTCCGGGCGGGTTCGCGGTACCCCAGATACGGCGGAAGCCCCGGCGGGGCCGGTGCGGACCGCCGGCCTCCAGGCGGGATGCGGGTGAGCCTAAGGTTCTGCCAGAGCCTCCGGGAACAGCGCGTTCCCTGGCACCGAGTCGGGACCGCAGGCGCAGACGTAGTGTTCCGGCGTCATCCCCAGTTCGTCGCGCAGCGCCGTCCACATCTCGGGCGTCTCGCCGCAGAGGGCGATACGGGTACTCGGCGACAGGGCCCGGATGCGCTCGATGAAGAAGCGGTACACGCGGGCCCGCAACTCGTCGGGGAAGAGCTGTTTGCCGTTGGGGAGGATGGGGCGTGGGCGTTGCTCGGGCGGCAAGGCCGCGAGGTGATCGACGGCCGCGACGAACTCCGGGTCCCACAGGGTCAGGTCGAAGATGTCCCGGACGCGGCTGGGTTCGATCCATTTGAGCGTGTCCATGGTCAGCACGTCAGGGCGGACACGGCTGAGGTACTCCGCCAGCATCTGTTCATTCTCCTGTTCCCAGTTCTGCACGGGGATGATCGGCGAGAACCGGGCCCGCACGACATAGCCGGCCGCCTGGCATTTCGCGGCGGCGGCGATGCGCGCGGCCAGCGGCGGCGCCTCTTTCTCGATGAGACGGCTGACGGTAGCGCAGGAGAGGGTCCAACAGACGATGGTGCGACCGCGATGGTCGAGGTTGAGGAGAAAGTCGACGTTGTGGCTCTTGGTGTAGAGCATCAGGAAGGCCTCGCGGGCGGCGAAGAACTCCACCAGCCCCTTGCACCAGCCATACTCCGGCTCGAAGGCGGGCGCATCGGTGTGGTTATCGTATTTGTAGAGCTTGAGCCACGGGGTCTCGCGGACGAGGGCGTCGAGGCGGGCCAGGTACTCTTCCAGGTTCAGCATGAGGTTGACGAAGCCGCCGATGTTGCAGTAGTCGCAGGTATGCAGGCAGCCCCACACCGAGTGCAGTTCGTGGGCGTTCTGGCAGATGCCGAGCTGGGTGGCACGGGTGGCGCGGCCGTCGCGGAAGGTCCAGGCGCCGTCGCCGAGCAAGTACCAGGACTTCAGGTGCGGGTACTGCGCCCGCAACTGCGCCAGCTCGGGGTCAGCGCTCCATCTGAAGCGGCTGAAGACGAGAGCGCGCTCGGGCCCCAGCTTCAGTTGGCCGGTACGGCGGCTGTGGATGTTGCCCCAGCCGCTCCGCCCGACGATGTCGTTGAGCTGCGCATCGTTCACGACCTGCGGTGCTGTGGCACAGACGATGCCAGGCAACAGGCGCTCCAGGCGGGCGCGGCACAGGGAGTCGCCCAAGACGTTCTCGTGAACGTAGATGGCAGACGCCTTGACGGGGTACATGGTTAGCTCTCCGCCGCGCCCTTACTCTCCATGGTAGCCCACCGCAGCCCAGTCCTGCCGGGCCTGCGCGAGCCCTGCGGGCGTCGGTTGGATGTCGCCCAGGATGCTGCAGGGCTGGCGGTAGGGCTCGGGCGCCAGGGGATTGGGCGTGTAGTGGTCCTGCTCGAACTGCCGGCGCACGGCCTCCTGGCGGAAGTCCGGAATCTCAAAGGGCGCCGAGTCGGCCAGAACGCTACGCCAGGCGAAGACGCCGGCGAGGCTCATGTCGAGGCCGCGGTAGAGGTTCATCCACGGTTGCCGTCCTGTACGGATAGCCTCGGCAAAATGGAACAGCGTGAAGAAGTCGCCACCGCCATGACCCGCGGCCGTGGCCTCGCGGTGGTGCTGCGGGAAGTCGGGCGCATAGACCGTCTCGGTCGGCACGCCCTCGGGTTTCTCCCAGGGTTCACGCCAGAGCCGCAGGCGCCCGCCGCCGCCATGGCGGCAGGATTCCATCAGCCCACGCTGGCAATGAATGCGGGTGTAGTTGCCATGACCACGCAGGGCGCCTTGCAGAATCTTGGCCACCGCACCGTTGTCCATACGGCACATCAGGATGCCGGCAATGTCGGTGCGCCTGGCGCCCATGATATGGCTGGCATCCGTGTAGTCGTAGGGCACGACGAAGCCATTGACCTTGACCGGGCGGGTGTCGGTGACGTACATGACCGGGCCCAAAGCATGCGTGCAGTAGTAGATCCCCCACGGCAGCCAGTTGCGCCAGTGGTTCACCCCACAACTCCGGCTGTTCTTGACGCCGGCAGGGTCCGGGTGTACGTACTCCGCCTCGCCGTACTTGAACTCGCCCCAGTCCCCCGTCTCATAAAGGCGCCGCATCTCCTGGTTGTGGGCCATGAACGGGTAGTTCTCGGCAAACATGTAGATGCGGTCATGCGCCTTCTCGAAGGCCCGCGCCAGCGCCACTCCCTCGGCCGGGGTATGGCATGCCGCGCATTCGCTCATGACGTGCTTGCCGGCGGCGAAGGCCTTGACCGCGAACGGCGCGTGTTCGTGGAAGTAATTGGCCAGGACGACCGCGTCCATGTCATGCTCGAGGAAGCGCTCGTAGTCCGTATACGCGGTTACGCCCCAGCGCTTCGACTCCTCGCGTAGCTTCTCCTCCCAGGTGTCGCACACCGCCACCAGTTGAAAGCCCAGGTGCGCGGCATTCATGAAGGTCCGGCCGCGGCCGATGCCGACCACGCCGACGCGGATGGGGGGATGTGTGGCTGCCATAGGCTGCTCCCGCAGGTTAGTCAGAGGTGTCGGACCTGTCAGACCTGTCGGACGGGTCGACCCGGCCGTCTCAGAGCTGCGTCGCCTGGCGGCGGCGCAACTCCTCCACGACCTCCTTGACGCGCTGGGCCTGACTCTTGGGCACGACCAGCACGCCGTCCTCACTGACCACGACCACCAGGTCCCGCACGCCGAGCACGGCCACCGCCATGCGTGGCGCCCCGGGGCCATTGACCACGATGCTGTTCTGCGAATCAATCACGACCGGGTCCCCGACCAGCACGTTGCCGCGGCTGTCCGCGGCCAGCGAGCGTTCGAGCGCGTCCCACGTCCCCAGGTCGTCCCAGGCGAAGCGCCCGCGAGCGACGAGCACATGCCGGGCGCCTTCCAGAAGCGCGTAGTCGATGGACTTGTCGGGCAGGCGGGTGAAGAGCTCGTCGGCGCCGCTCTGGTCGCCGCGCCGCAGGGCGGCCTCGAGGTCACGGCACGCCCGCGCGTAGAGCGGGTTGGCATGGCTGAGTTCGGCGAGGAAGACGTTCAGCCGCCAGAAGAACATGCCGCTGTTCCAGTAGAAGCCATCCTGGGCGACGTAGCGGTGCGCCGTATCCGCATCGGGCTTCTCATGAAAGCGCAGCACCGGATAGACCGGGAAGCGCCCGGCGGCGCCGGCCACCGGCAGGGCATTGACGCCGGTCTCGATGTAGCCATAGCCCGTTTCGGGACGGCTGGGCTGGATCCCGACCGTGACCAGCGCCTCGTGCCGCTCGGCCGCCGCCAGGGCTGCGGCGATGGTGCCGTGGAAGACCTCCGGGTCCTGGATGCGCTGATCCGCGGTCAGCACGCCCATGGTGATCGTCTCCGGCGGCACGGCAAGCTGTGTGAGCACCACGGCCGTGGCATACACCAGACAGCCGGCGGTGTTGCGCTTACAGGGTTCCCCAATGATGTGTTCCGGCGCCAGGCCGGTGCCGGCGGCGAGGATGGGCGCCACCAGGTGACGCCCGGTCACCACAAAGACGTGTTCGAGGCCGACCAGAGCCGCCGCGCGATCCACCGCCTGCTCGATGAGCGAACGCTGTGGGTCTGCCAGGCGCAGGAGCTGCTTCGGGTGGCGTTCACGCGACAACGGCCAGAAGCGTTGGCCAGAGCCGCCCGCCATGATGACAATGACGCGCTGCACGGAGATACCCTCCCCTCGGCAATCTGTCAATCTCGACACTGCACGCGAAGCACAGGAAGTTTAGCGCGGCTTGGCAGCGAAACAAGAGGCGATCGCGGGCCTGTTAGAGCGCTTGCACGGACGGGAAACTCACTCGGTCTTGGGGGTCACGGGCGCCGTGGGTTCAGCGCTGCGCCAGGGCGCCACACGGGCCTCATAGACGCTCTTCGATTGCAGGCCGAGAAGCCGGTCCTTCTGCTTCCCGTCAAGGAAGATGCGCACATCGGGAATGGAGCTCACCCCGTGGGCCTTGGCGAGGTCGCCGATCTTGTCCACGTTGACCTTCACCACCTTCACCTTGCCGACCCACTCGTCGGCCAGTTCGCTGAGCACCGGCAACAGCCGCTGGCAAGGGCCGCACCAGTCCGCGTAGAAATCCACCAAAACCGGCCCCTGCGCCTGTAAGACCTGGGCCTCGAACTCGGCGCTGGAGGTGATGACGAGCAGCTGCGGCGAAAGGGGCGCGTGGCGGCTGCCCTTGGCCCCCGAACGGTTTACGAAAGCGAAGCCGATCAGGCCGGCCATCAGGGCGCCGTAGAGGGCGCCCCGCAAGGGCGTGGCGGTCAACGGGCAACCCCCGCCTTCGCAACTCCGGGTGCTCCCCAACAAGGCGCCAGCGCCTGCACCCACAAGCACGATCATCAGTAACTTGATCATCACCCACCTCCATCAACCGTGCGCCCGGCCCTGGTAGAGCCCCTCGCATGGAGGCGCTTCGCTACACTCAGTTACCGTCAGATCTACACCTTGTGGACCGCAGGCCGAGCCCTGCGGTTCCAACCGTCGGTGGAATTCAGGTCTATAGTAGGCCCCTGTTTTCGACCTGTGCAATAAGAGAGTCCGTCTGAAGCGCTGAAGGCGCGCTGCCATACCAGCCCAGGGCAACGCCCTGGGAATAGAATGGTTATGGGTTTGAGCCCTGTAGGGGCGAGCCATC
>CAIZKT010000040.1:0-9726 GCA_903933565.1 uncultured Victivallales bacterium
TCCCGCCGGAAGTCTCCCCCAAGAGTCACGTGACCCGTTCTGCTCGCCGGACGCGGAGACGATCGAAACAGAAACCCCTACGGAACTGACCTGCGCCCGGGGGCCCGCCAGGCGGCCGTTTCTTGAAGCCCTGGGTTCCCGGGGGTCGGCGGCTCCTGCGGACGGCGGGTTATGCTGCCGGGGCGGCCGCCATCCCTTGAGGTAATCCAGCGTGGGGATGGCGGTGCCGCCGCAATGCCGTTAAGCTTCTGGCCGCAGCCTCTTTTGCCGACGGGCAAGTAGGCCGGGGGCGCCGGTACCCGACCCCGGACGCCAGCCTGGCTGGCGACCGGCAATCGCCCCGCGCCGCCAAGCAGAACGGGAAACTTAACGGCTCCGCCAGCAAGCTCCCGTCGCCGCGACAGTCACGGTGCCACGATTCGTTCCGCAAGGTCCGGGGCGAGTCTGCGGAAGTCGCCCAGGTTGAAGGTGTAGAGCCGGTCGCAGCCTGCCTCCCTGGCGCACTCGATCAAGAGTGCGTCGTACACGTTCCCACCTGGCAGGGAATGCCTCACACACGCCTGGACGGCTCGGTCATACATGGCATCGGTCAGTGCCTGCCTGCGAAAGTGCGGACGGATGTTGGCGCCGATGATCCGCTCGGCCTCGGCGGGCAGGATACGGGGCGCCAGTGGCAGAGAGGTCAGGGCGGAGTAGGTCTCCGCCAGGCTGTGGCAGGAGATGACGCCCTCCTCCCCCTCCACGACGGACTGCAGCAGCGGCCGGGCGCGAGAGAAGTGGGGATGGCGGCACACCCCGCGACCAGGACCGATGTATCGAAGAACAGCCTCATTCAAGCCCGCCGCTCACCTGCCGGTTACGCCGTTCGCGCACCGCCTCCACCGCAAGCAGAAGATCGCCGGTCGGTTCTCCCTCATGCACAAGGAGACCGTGTTCCTCGGCCAGAGACGCGGGGTACTGCTGCGGCCGGAGCAGAATGCCGTCCGGCCCAACCCGCATTTCCAGCTTCGAGCCGCGGCCGAGGTGGAAATGCTTGCGGACCGGTTGCGGCAGGACGATCCTGCCGGCGGCGTCGATGGACAAAACGCTCTTCATGGTGATGAATCTACCATTTGCCATTTGTACCGTCAAACCAGCAGTTTGAACGTTTGAACGCGCTCCGCGCTTCCGATTGCATCCCGCGGTCTGCGGGTAGAGATTAGGGAGGTTCGCGTCAACGTTCGTCAAGAGTTTCCGGAGGGCACAGTCCATGTCAACCGCACCCATCCGCATTGATCTGCAACCGTCGTTCTGTGGTGAAAGCGAGCAAACCCTGCTCAGCAACGACGACTTCCGCGTCAGCACCTTCCGTTTCAAGAGCGGGGTTGCGGCGGTCAGACTGCACAACGCAACCGGGGAGTTGGTGGTCCTGCCCTGGCAGGGCCAGCAGATTTGGTCGGCCCGCATCCACGGCCGCGATCTGGGCATGCGCTCAACCGTGAAGGAACCCGTCCCCACGCGGGAGTTTCTGCCGACCTACGGCGGGTTCTTCCTGCACTGCGGCGCCCTGGCCATGGGCGTACCAGGGCCTGAAGACAAGCATCCCCAGCACGGCGAACTGCCCAACGCCCCGTTCCAGGAGGCCCATGTGCTGCTCGGCAGCGACGAGCAGGGACCGTACCTCGCCCTCGGCGGCACGTACCACCACACGGTGGCCTTCGTGGCCGACTACGAGGCCCGCGCCGCTATCCGCCTACGGCCGGGCTGTCCCGTTTTCGACATCTCCCTCGAGGTGACCAACCTGCGGCAGGCACCGATGCCTTGGATGTACCTGGCGCACGCCAACTTCCGGCCGGTGGAAGGGGGGCGGTTGGTCTACTCGGCGCCCTGCACGACGAAGCACGTTCGCGTTCGCCGCGGCCTACCGGCCCACGTCGCCGCGGTGCCGGGCTACCGCGAACTGCTCGAACTGCTCGCCAAGGACCCGGCGGCACATAACGTCTTTTCCGCGAAGCTGCCCTACAACCCGGAAGTCTGCCTGTATCTCGACTACCGCGCCGACGCCGCCGGCTGGGCCCATAGCCTGCAGGTTCTGCCGGACGGCAGAGCCGACTACATCGCCCACCGCCCCGAGCAGCTCGACAAGGCAATCCGCTGGATCTCCAACAACGGCGACGAGGCGGCCCTGGGCCTGATCCTTCCGGCTACGGCGGAGCCCGAGGGCTTCACGGCCGAGAAGGCCAAGGGGAACCTCAAGGAAATCCTTCCGGGCGACACCCGTCGTGTGGACCTGCGTCTCGGCTCGCTGCTGGCCGCGCCGACCACCGAGATGGAGACGGCCATCGCCGCCATCCTCGGAGGCTGAACCTGTGCTCAGGGTGCGAAGTCCGCAGCCTCCGCCAGCTTCCAGGTCTTGCCGCTGTCTGCCGAGGCGAGCAAAGCCCGCCGGTTGCCCGGATGGTCGGTGCGGTAGAACCAGTAGGTGGACCAGTAGTCGTAGGACAGATACAGCCAGCCGCGCCGGTCGATGGTAAGCCGGTGGTAGTAGACGCTGTAGTCGGTGAACGGAGCGACGATCAGGGGCCGCGGCGCTGACCAGGGCTCGCCGGGGCGCTTGCTCATCTGGGCCAGGCAGGCGTAGCTGCCCGCCGGGAAGCGCTCGGCGTGGTCCTGCCACAGGCGGAATACCAGGTGCAGGGTATCATCGGGCGCACACACCAGGCCGACGTAGGTCTGGCCGAGCCCGGCACCGACCTCCTCGGCCGCCGTAAAGCCGCCCGCGCTAGCGTTGGGTTGCAGCGAGCTGGCATAGCGAAAAGCGCGCCCGTGCGTCCCCACCAGGACATGGATAAAGCCCTTGCTGTCCATGGTGATGCACGGGGTGTTATGGACATCGTTCGCCGGTGGGCCGTAGCCGACCAGCACTGGCTGGCCCAGGGTCTTGGTGTCCCGGTCGTAGGTGACCACGTAAGTCGGCACTCCCGGCACCGTCTGCTGCGGATCGGTCGCCTCACCCCAGGTCACGTGAATCTTCGTGCCGCGGGAGACCACGGACGACGGGATGCCGGAATGATCGGAGATGCCGAGGCTGTTCGCTGACAGCAGGATGGGCTCGCCGATGAGGAGGGCCCCGTCACGCCGTTCCGGGACGAACAGGTGCAGGTCGTTCACACTCCGCCACATCAGCTTCGGGTCCTTGGCGGTCTGGGTGATGCGCACAAAAGGCGGTGGTCCAGCGGGTCGGTTGTGCCCGGAGAACTGCTCGATATCGAAGTGGCTGCGAACCCCGGGCAATGGCGCGGCTGAGAACGTCTCGCCGCCGTCGGCCGAGTGCAGCAACACGGGGGCGCCGCCCGCCGTTCCCAAAGCATAGACGGCATTGGCCTCACCGAAGGCGACTTTGCTGCTCCGCAGACGGACCGTCGCACCTGCGGGTCCCCGCAGGCTCGCGGCGGACCACTTGCCATCCCGCAACCCGCGGATCGTGCTCTCGCCAGCCACCAGGGGCCGGTTGTCGAGGGCGAAGTAGACCTGGTTGTCGAGCGGGTAGTCGGGCCGGTAACCAAACTGCTCGTTCTCGTGCTGGAAGGGCTGCAGCGCTAGCGGCATCGGTATGGGCTTTGCGGCTGGCGCCTCCCCAACCCGGGCTATGATTGAGGCGTAGGTCGTGACCTCGCCGCAGGTGGCGCGCAGGCGGCAGGTCCAGTTCGCGCCCTGCTCCGGCAGACGACAGCGCACCCTGAGCGTCTCGCCCTGCCGCGGCCCGAGGCGGAGGTTGGCCGCCGGCAGGGTGACGGGCCAGACGCCGCCCTCAGGAAACTCCAGGCTGAGGGCCACGGTGCGCTCCGCCAGGGCGTTGTTGTGGACGCGGAACTCCAGCGTCTGCCCGCTGCCGGCTTTGCCGTAAACCGTCTGGCTGTAGGGCGTCAGCAACCAGCGGACTTCGTGGAAGGCGAACCAGGACGAGGCCACGGGGGTCCACAGCGACAGGTTCGGGTAGTCGTCCGACGCGTTCCAGCGCGTCACCCCGTCAATCTGAACGACCCCTTTGGCGCGAGGCAGACGCAGACGCCAGGGGACAGCGCTGCGGGGCGCGTCCGCCGCCGCGAACGTGTGCGCGGCTTGCCCGTCGGCCGTGGGCGTGAGCGTCGCCAGGAGGGTGCCTTCGGCGTCGGTGCAGGTCACTTCACCAGCGCCCGGGAGCAGTCCCGACAGGTCCAGGCTGAAGGCGCCCCGGCGCGGCCTGAAGCAGACCTCGCCCGCCGCAGTCCCGGCCAGCACGATGGGCTCCTGGTGCGCCGCGTCGCGGTGGCCACGCGAGGTCTCGATCAGGTAACGCGGGCAGTTGGTGCGGAAGCCCCAGGTCATCTCGGTGCCGTAACGGTCATCGGTGGCGCTGATCATCAGCCCGTAGACACCGAGGTGCTCCACCACGGTGGACAGACGCAGCGACGAGCGCGGCGGGGAGCCCACGCCCGCGGCGTCGGCCGGCAACCATTGATCCACCAACACGGTTCGGTCCGGGCCGAAGAGGATGGCGCGCACGGCAATCGGCCGTTCGCTACGACGGTCCTGCTTGACCAGTTCCACGGTGAGTTCGCCCAGGGGCGGCAGGAAGTAGACGCCGCCGCAGCCGCCGATGAGCAGGCTGATGGACTGGTCCTTCACGGTCTCATCTCCTCCGGTTCCTTTGGCCTTTTCCTGCGCGACGGCCGCGGCAGCGCCCGCGAGCAACGCGGCCAGCAGGCAGAGGCCGGCATGGCGCCCGGCGGCGCGGGGACTCGTGGTGTTGAAACCCATCTTCCTTGCTCCGGTGCCGCAGCGGCTTGTGGCGTTAGGACTATGGACTGCGGTGGCCAGTCCTGCCGACGGGTAGGACGCGACCCCGCTTTGGCGGTAGCGCTGCCGCAGGGGCGTTGCCGGTGGTCACGCGGCGGGCGCCGACGCTACCGTCTTGCGGTGAGCCATGAAGTAGAGCACCGGCACCGCCATACGACTCAGCAGCAGGCTCGCCAGTTCGCCCGCCATGAGCGACAGCGCGAGCCCCTGGAAGATCGGGTCGAACAGGATCACCGACGCCCCGACTACCACCGCCATCGCGGTCAGCACCATCGGCCGGAAACGCACCGCACCCGCATCCACCACCGCCTCGTCCAAGGGCATCCCCTGTCGCACCCGCAACTCGATGAAATCCACCAGAATGATCGAATTGCGCACCACGATGCCAGCGCCGGCAATGAAGCCGATCATCGAGGTCGCCGAGAAGAAGGCGCCAACCAGACCATGCGCCGGCAGAATCCCCACCAGCGAGAAGGGAATCGCCGCCATGATGATGAACGGCGTGCCGAAGGACTTGAACCAGCCCACGATCAGCACGTAGATCAGCACCAGCACCGCCGCAAAGGCCAGCCCCAGGTCCCGGAAGACTTCGTAGGTAATGTGCAGCTCGCCGTCCCACTTCAGGCTGTAGCGATCCTCGGTAAAAGGCAGACGGGCATAGTACACATCCAGCTTGGTATCGGCGCCCTGATTGGGCTGCAGGTCCGCCAGCGTCCGGCGCAGGCCGAGCATGGCGTAGGCCGGGCTCTCGGTGGCGCCGGCCACGTCGGCCAGCACGTAGGTGACCGGCATCAGGTTCTTGTGGTAGATGCTGACGTCGTTCGGCACCTCGCGGCGAGTGACCAGTTCGCCCAGCGGCACCAGCTGGCCATCGCGGGTCCGGATCGGGATCAGGCGCAGATCGGCCGGCGACGAGCGTGCCGCCTCGGCCAGGCGCACGACCAGGCTGACATCTTCCCGCTCCCGGGCATCATGCACGATGCCAACGCTGGCGCCCTGGATGGCCAGGCGCAGGTTCTGTGAGATCATCTCGGTGTCCACCCCGTGCAGGGCCGCCTTCTCCTGGTCGATGTCAAAGATGATCTTGGGCTGCTCGTCCTCGATCATGGTGTCGACATCCACCACGCCGGGGGCGCGCTGGAAAATGCCCTCGATGCGCCGCGCCAGCGCGTTGCGGGCCGTGGCGTCGGGGGCCATAAACTTCCGCTACCAGGGTCTGGATCACGGGCGGGCCGGGCGGCACCTCGGCCACCTTGATCCGGGCACCGTAGGGCTGCGCCAGCGCTTGCAGCCGGGGCCGCAGTTCCTTCGCGATGGCGTGACTCTGACGCTTCCGCTCGCCCTTGGGGCTGAGATTGATCTGCAGGTCCGCCACGTTCGCGCCGCGCCGCAGGTAGTAGTGCCGTACCAGGCCGTTGAAGTTGTACGGTGCGGCGGTGCCGGCGTAGACCTGCACATCCTGTACCTCCGGGCAGAGCGCCGCCTCGGAGGCCAGTTCGCGGGCGACACGCGCCGTCTGCTCCAACGCCGTCCCTTCGGGCATGTCGATGATGACCTGAAATTCGCTCTTGTTGTCAAAGGGCAGCATCTTCAGCTTCACGTAACCGGTCGGTACGGTGCTCAGGGCCGCCAGGAGCAGGCCGATGAGCAAGAGGATGAACAGGGCACGCCCGCCGCGGTGGTGGACCAGCCAACCCATGACCCGCCGATACAGCCGGGTGGCCCCATCCTCCCGCTCAGCTTCGCCGCTGTGCTTGTGCTCGGCGCGCAGAATGCGGGCGGCGGCCCAGGGGGTCACCACGAAGGCCACCAGCATCGAGAAGAGCATGGCCGCCGAGGCCCCCACCGGGATCGGCCGCATGTACGGCCCCATCAAGCCCCGCACAAAGGCCATCGGCAGGATGGCCGCGATCACGGTCAAGGTCGCCAAAATCAGCGGACTGCGCACCTCGTTGACCGCCTCCATGGCCACCGTCACCACCGGGCGCCCACGGTTCTGCGGCAGCCGCAGGTGGCGCACGATGTTCTCCACATCCACGATGGGGTCATCCACCAAGATGCCGATGGAGAAAATCAGGGCAAACAGGGTGATGCGGTTGAGGGTGAAGCCGATAAGGTAGAAGGCGGCCAGGGTCAGGGCCAGGGTCACCGGGATGGCGATGGCGACGACCGCCGACTCGCGCCAACCGAGCACGAGGCCAATGAGAATGGACACCGAGAGTACCGCCAGCCCCATGTGCCACAACAGCTCGTCGGCCTTCTCTGCCGCGGTCCGGCCGTAGTGACGGGTGATGCTGACCTGGACCTGGCCGGGGATGACGCTGCCGCGCAGGCCCTCGACCTTGCGCAGCACCCGGTTGGCGACGTCGATCGCATTCGTCCCCTGGCGCTTGGCGACGGCCAGGGTCACGGCCGGACGGAAGGGACTGATCCCAGCCGCCGCCCCAGTCCGGCTGTCGCTACCTTCACGGGCCGGGCCGGGCCGGAAGAAGACGTACTGATCGGGCTCGTCGGGTCCATCCACCACGTTGGCCACGTCGCGCAGACGGACCGGTTGGCCCGCCTGCACCCCGACCACCACGGCGGCCACCGCCTCAGCGTCCCGCAGGAAGGCGCCAGTTTCAACCAGGACCTCCTGGCCGCTGAAGTTGATGCTGCCGGCGGGCAGAGGTTGGTTCGCCTGCCGCAACGCCCCCGCCAGTTCCGTCAGGGTCAGTCCCCGGCCGGCCATGGCGGCACGGTCAGGCACCACCCGTATCCGGCGCGGCAGGCCGCCGATAAGCGTGGTCTCACTGACCTGATCCACCTGCTTGATCGCGTCGTCCACCTGCGCCGCGATGCGCCTGAGGACGCCATGATCGTACTCATCACTCCAGAAGGTCAGGGCCAGGATCGGCACATCGTCAATGGAGCGCACCTTGACCAGCGGCGGCGTCACCCCGGGCGGAATGCGGTCCAGATTGGCGGCGATCTTGGCGTTGAGCTTCACCACGGCGTCGGTAGCCGAGTGGCCTACCTCAAAGCGCACAATGACCAACGACCTCCCCGGGCTGCTGGTGGAGTAGAGGTACTCCACTCCGGGAATCTCCCACAACAGCTTCTCCAGGGGCCGGGTGACGCGCTGCTCGACTTCCGCGGCGGACGCCGCCGGCATCTCGACGAAGACGTCAATCATGGGCACGACGATCTGCGGTTCCTCCTCCCGCGGCAGGAACCAGACCGCCGCTACCCCCAGCAGGATGGAGGCCAGGACGATCAGCGGCGTCAGCTTCGAATCGATGAACAGCGCCACAATGGTCGCCGCCAGCCCGCTGCCGTGTGCGGAATTCTCCTCGTGCTTCACGGCTTGCCCTCCCGTGCCGGCGGCGGGGGCGTCGCGGACGGGGGTGTCGCGGACGGCGCCGCGGTCGCGGTGACGGGATCCTGGTCGCGCAGGCCAGGCGGCGGCTTGACGATGACGGTATCCCCGACCCCCACGCCCGCCAAGACCTCGACCCCATCCTGAAACAGGCGTCCGCGCCGGATCAAACGCAACTGCGCCCGACTATCCTGGACGCTGAACACGTAGTCCAGTTGGCCGCGGCTGACGATGGCTGCCGGCGGCAGGGCGATGAGCTGCCGCTGCTCGCAGCGGAATTGCAGGCGCCCGAACATCCCCGGTTGCAGGGCCGGATTCGGGGGCAGCGCTGCCCGCACCAGGAACGAGCGGCTGCGCGGATCGACCGCCGGGACGATCTCCGTCACCTGCGTGCCCAGCGCCGTCTCCAGGGCATCGACCCGGACATGCACCGGATCGGCCACGTGAATCCGCCGGGCGCAGGCTTCCGAAACGGGGGCCTCCAACCACAGGTCGGTCGGCTTCTGCAGGGTCACCAGGCTGCGCCCCGGCGCCGCCAGATCCCCGGACTCGGCGTGTTTGTCCACCACAATCCCATCAATGGGACTGCGGACCTCGGTGTAGCCCAGATTCAACTGCGCTTCCTTGACCTGCTCCTCTACCTGCGCCACGCCGGCTTTGGCGGTGTCGTAGCGCATCTGTGCCTGCTCGAACTCCTGGCGGGAAGAGGCGCCGGACTTGAGCAGGGTCTGGTAGCGGGTGAACTCGGCCTCGGTCTCGACCACTCCCGCCTTGGCGGCCACCAGGGCCGATTCGACCTGGCGCAGGCGCGACTGCACATCCCGGTCATCGAGCGTCGCCAGCAGATCGCCCTGCTTCACCAGGTTCCCCGAACGCACCGGGAGTTGCAGGATGTGCGCCGCGATCCGGGCGGACACCTCCACCGTCACCCGCGACTGCACCGTGCCGGCAAACTCGTTGAACTGGTCGGCATCCAGCAGCGCCACGGTCAGGGTCTCGACGGGCACCGGGACGCTGGTCGGCAGCCTCGGTCGCAGGGCCGTGGTCTCCCCGCTCTCGTGCTTGCCACCACAGCCGGTCCCGAAGATCACCCACAGCCCCGCCACCACCACGCCGATCATCCAGGCTGGAATTTTCATCGGTGTCATCTCGCTGCAAGAATGTGTGCCCGTGTACATAGCCCCGTACAAGATAGGACAAGAAAGCACACCTGCAAGATTTCGTGGTAAAGCAGGGCGCAAGTCAGCTCCGTAGGGGTTTCTGCCCGGCGCGACGGGGCGCTGGTCGGTTCAGGGGTGGTCGGCGCGACGGGGGGCCGGTCGGGCCGAGCGCTGCTCCAGGCCTGGCGCCCCCGTCGCGACTTGTCGCGAATACCAGACGCCGCGGAGCGCTGAAAGCGCGGCCATTCCTCAGCCCAGGGCACCGCCCTGGGAATGGAAACCAACACGAGATTGAGCCCTGCAGGGGCGGCATACCGACAGTCCATAGGCACCGCGCGCCAGGTATGGCGCCCCTTCGGGGCTGAGAATCTGGGGTATGCCCGGTACCCA
>CAIZKT010000041.1:0-4595 GCA_903933565.1 uncultured Victivallales bacterium
CGAGCCGCGGCCGCTCCATCCCCTGGGAGCGCCGACCGTCGGGTCGGCTCTGGCCGCGGGCCGCGGCCGCTCCAAGCATGACAGGCTGCGATGTTGCGCTAGAATATGAAGATGCGTGCCGGGCGGGCGTGAGCGCGGGCGGGTCACGAGAACCCGCCTTCCGAACTCACGGTGGGCAGGCCGAATGGGGACTTGCGGATAGCGCCAAAGCGGAAAGGGAGAGGCGTATGAGCGGACGTTGCACGGCGGCATTTCTGGGGCTGGTTTTGAGCGGACTCACGGGCCTTCCAGCCCGGGCGGCAACGAAGGCGGACAGCGCCGCCTGGACCATGGCCAATGACGCTCTCGAGGTCCGCGTCGAGGCGGACTCCGGCCGCTTGACGGTCACCCACAAAGCGACCGGGCTGCTGTGGGCGCAGCAGGACCCGCGCGAACGTCAGGCGGCCGAGAAGGCCCTGATCGTGCGCCGCGCCGCCACGCCGCCGGTCATCGATGGCGATGCCGCGGACTGGCCGAAACAAGAGCTGATTTGGCTGCCCTGGGTCGGTGAAAACGGCGAGCGTAACCTCTCCGGCGGCGCCCAGGTGATGTGGGACGACCAATTCCTCTACCTGCATGTCCGCATGCGGGACGACGTGCTGGCCTTCGGCGACGAGTCGGCGGAGAACTGGTGGGAGGCGGACTCGGTCGAGTTCTGGGTCGACAGCGTCCAGGTCGGGCTGCACCTCTTCCCGGGCAAGGAAGCCGCGGTCGACGCCAAGGGCGAGCCGTTTGCGGGGGCGCGTCTGGCGGTGAAGCTGCTGCCGACCGACCGGCTGCCGGGCTACGCGATCGAGTTGGCCATGCCGCTGAGTCATTTCCCGGTGCTCAAGAACCCCGCGCCTGGCGTCCGTTTCCATCTGGCCATCGGCGAGAACGACGCCGACCCGAAGCCGGGCGAGCCGGTGCGGCGCCTGGCCCAGGGCTACGTTCCCAACGGCTGGGTACACTCGGTGCCGGCGACCTTTGCCGTGGCCGTACTGGCGGATGCCGACGGCGAGGCCCCGCCGCCGAGCCGTGAAAACGACCGCACGACCGGGCTCGGCGAGGGGACGATCAGCAACCTGCGGCAAGGCTCCTCACGCAACGCCATCACCTACGACCTGAGCGTCAGCCGCGGCCAACCGCAGCCCCTGGCGCTGGTGGTTGAACTGAGCCTGCCCGGCAACGAGCCGACGCTCGAAGTCCGCCTCTCCTGCACGAGCGGTGGCGAGACGCCGATGAAGGCCTTCCAGCATCCGGCCGCGTTGTTTCCAGCGGCGCCGGAGACCTACTTCATGGCCATGACGGATTACTGCGATGGGCGCTATCTGCCCGTGGGGGACAAGCTCTATCGCAATCGGCGCCTGGTCGGTGCCGGCGGCGACATGCCATGGGTAGCGGTCACCGATGGGCGCCAGGGCCTGATCGCCATTGCCATGACGCCGGTGGACTCGTTCATCCAGATGCAGTCGCGGGTCCGTGATGAGGCCCGGTTGGGCTTTCCCGGATTCGGCTGGGAATCGAGCAAGGGCTGCTTTGGCGGCGAGCGGGTCGGCCGCTTGGTGTTCTACGACCGGGGCGGGCATGTCAAAGCCTGCAAGATCTACCGCGAGATCGCTCGCGAACAGAAGCTGGTCCGCACCCTGACGGAGAAGGCCAAGGCCAACCCGGACGTGCTCAAACTCATGGGAGCGGTCAACTGGTGGGGCGCCAATGGCATCGGCTTCGTGCGCGAGGCCGCCGCCGCCGGTATGACCCATGGCCTGGCCAACGGCCGCTGGTCCCCGGAAGCCATGGCCGAGATGGTGCGCCTGGGCTGGCTGGTGGGCGAGTACGATAACTACGTCGACATCGACGACTCGCCGACCATCGCGCGGGCCAAGGCGCCGGTCGCGGAGCACGCCGTGGTCAAGGCGGATGGCAAGTTCATGGAGGCCTGGATCAGCCGCGACAAGGACATGAAGCCGACCCATACCTACATGAAGCAATGCACCGCCAAGCAGCTCGAGTGCGCCCAGGCCATCATCCCCGAGGTGCTCAAAACCTACCCGTACAACGCCCGCTTCCTCGATGTCACGCCCGCTGAGAGCCCGATCGAATGCTACTCGCCGACGCACCCGACGACCCGCGACTCGGACGTCGCCAACCGCCAGGCGTTGTGCCGCTACGTGAGCGAAGACCTCAAGCTGGTCACCGGCGGCGAGCATGGGCGCTACTGGTCGGTGCCGTATCTGGACTACCACGAGGGCATGATGGGCGGCGGTATGTACAGTTGGCCGGCCGGGTACCTGAAAGACCCCGTGGAGCGCTCGGAGATCAGCCAGGACTACCTGGAGTACGGCATCAACCCCGCCAACCGGGCGCCGCTGTTTGAGCTGGTCTTCCACGACTGCGTGGTCAACTACTGGTACTGGGGCGCCACCAGCGACTACCTGCATCAGGTCATGCCCGAACTCACCGACCGCATGACCGCGATGAATATCCTCTACGGCACCCCGCCGATGATGTGGGCGCACAACCACGGCCTACGCTGGCAGATTCCCGCCGAGCGCGAGTTGATGTTGACCATCTACCGCAACGTCTGCAAGCTCCACGAGGTCATCGGCACGCAGGAGATGGTCGCCCACGCCTTCCTCTCCGCAGACCGCCTGGTGCAGCAGACCGAGTTTGCCGACGGCACGCTCTGCACCGTGAACTTCGGCAAGACCCCGTTTGCCGTGCCCCGGACCGGCGCCGCCAAGGCGGAGAGCCTCGACCTGCGCGAGAATGACTTCTACGTCCGCGGACCCGCGGTCGAGCAGTGGCGGCAGACGGCGGCCGATGGCGTGGCCCGGCAGACTTTTATCCGTACCGACACGTTCCTCTTCGCCGAGACCGGCGCCCAACCGCTGCCGGTACCGGGCCTGCTGGCCAGCGGACAGGTCAGCATCAGCCTCGAAACCCCGGAACGCGCCCGCATCGTGCTGGGCCAGGGCGCCACCCTCGACCTGGCGGTCGCCGACTGGCGCCCCACCTGGAAGCGCGCCCCGCGCCTGCTCCTGGCGCTGGATGCAACCGGTCGGCCGCTGACGCGGGTGCCCGACGGCGCCGCCGAGCGGCTGACCCTGAGCGCCCCCGCCGACCGCAATGCGACCTACCTGCTGCTGGCCCGGCAGGAGGCCGAGGTCCCGGATGTGACCCTCAGCAGCCTGACCCTCAGCGTCGCCGGGCAGCCGGTGGCCGCCGAAACCGCCTTGGCCCCGACCGCCGGGCTCGAGATCGCCTGCGTCGTCCGCAATGCTGGCCTGGCCGCAGCAAAGGATTTTGAGGTGGTGATGTACCTCGACGGACCCGCGGGGCCGGCACTGCTGCGCCAGCACGTGCGCCGCCTCGGCGCCGGGGACACCCAGACCTTCTCGACAACCCTGCCCGCGGCCAGCGCCGATGGGGCCCGGCGGGTGCTGGCACGGGTGGTATCTGAGACGCCCATTTCGCTGACCGGGCGCCTCGAGGCCACCAGCGCCTTTACCGGGCCCTGCGACCCGGCGAATTTTGTGACCCTGGCCTCCTACACGGTGGACCTGTCGGCGGGCGACAACGCCGGCCTGCCGGTCGAGGCGCCGTTCTCCCTGGCCCTGCCAGGGGGTAAAGCAGCGGACCCCGCCAACCTGCGGGTCCGCTTCGACCGCGGCGCCGTGGTTCCCGCCCAGTTCGAGCCGAGCGCCGTCGGCGACCTGGCCGGGACCCTGGTGTTCTGCCTGCCTCCGGGCCTGCCGCCGAAAACCGCCACGACCGCGCAGGTCCTGGGCCTGGAACTCGGCGACCTGCGGGTGTTTCCGCACACCAGCGGCTTCGAGGTAGCCGCGGATGGCAGTCGCCTGCGCCTGACGACCTACTCGGCGTCGTTCGCCCAGGGGAACCCGTCCGACCTCGCCGTGCCACTGCCCGACGGCACCGACCTCGAGGTCGCCAGCCGCATCGTCGTATCCGCTAAGGAGACGGGCTGGAATCTGGAGGACGGCACTCTCGAACCCTTGTCCTGCCAGCAGCGTGGGCCGGTGCGCAGTGTCTTCACCTCGACAAAGCTGCTCAAAAGCGGGCACCGGGTGACCCGGACCTGCTTCTTCTACGCCGACCGCTTCGAACTCCATTCGGCCAGCACCCCTGGGCTGGGCATGCTGACGCGGGCGTTCTATCTGCTCGATGCCACGGCAAGCAATGAGACCGGCAAGAGCGTGCGCATGGATGGCGTCGGCGACGGCGAGGACTTCGCCGGCAAAGGCGCACCGGCCTGGTACGCCGTGTTCAACCCGCAGTTCCGCAATGCCTGCATCGCTCTGACGCCCAGCAATGGCTTCACCTACTGGGATTCGAGCAGCCGCGGCCAAATCAGTATTAACGCCAAGCCGGATGGCGTGGAGAAACGCCTCTACCTCTGGGGCCCAGGCGCCGCCGACGATAGCTTTGCCAAAGCACTGGCAATGGCCTATGCGCAAGGCGTCAAGCTGACCCCGGTCCCCGGCCGGTAAACACCAAAAGTCGACCTGTGCAATAAGGGAGTCCGTCTGAAGCGCTGAAGGCGCGCTGCCATACCA
>CAIZKT010000042.1:0-5715 GCA_903933565.1 uncultured Victivallales bacterium
ACCGCTTTGGCTTGGCGCTTGTGCCATGCCTGACGGCGGGTGTTCTCGCACAACCAGATACGGCAGACAGACCTCGGGGTGTTGCGCCGCCCAGCCCGGTTTCTTGAAACAGCCCTGGTTCGGTCGACGGGCTGTCTGCAAGACGACGTCGCCGGCAGTATAGTAGGCCCTTCCCAGCGCCGCCGGTCACCCATGCCTTGCAGGAAAGGACGTCGACGATGCAGCAGGATCTTAAGGAACGCAGCCTGGCTTACCACCGCCAGCCGACCCCCGGCAAGATCTCGGTGCGGCCTTCAAAGCCCTGCGACACGGCGCAGGATCTTTCCCTGGCCTACACCCCAGGCGTGGCCGAGCCCTGCAACGAAATCCACGCGCATCCCGAGAAGGTGTGGGAGTACACCGGCCGCGGCAATATGGTGGCCGTGGTCAGCGATGGCACGGCCGTGTTGGGCCTGGGCAATATTGGCCCCGAAGCCGGCCTTCCGGTCATGGAAGGCAAGGCGGTTCTCTTCAAGCATTTCGCCGGCATCGACGCCTTTCCCGTGTGCCTGCGCAACGTCTTCGGTCCGGATGGGCGCACCGATGCGGCCAAGCTTATCGAGGTGACCGCGGCGCTGGAGCCCAGCTTCGGCGGCATCAACCTCGAAGACATCGGCGCGCCGGCCTGTTTCGAGGTGGAGACCGTCCTGAAACAGCGCATGGGCATTCCGGTGTTCCACGACGACCAGCATGGCACCGCCATCATCTCTCTGGCCGGCATGCTGAACGCCCTGCCGTTGGTCGGTAAAGCCATCGGCGACGTGCGGGTGGTCGTCAACGGCGCCGGGGCGGCCGGCATTGCCTGCATCGAGTTCTACATCTCGGCGGGGGTTCGCCGGGAGAACGTCATCATCTGCGATAGCAAGGGCGTCGTCTACCAGGGTCGGCGCGACGGCATGACGCCGCAGAAGGAGCGCCTGGCGAGCCCCACCACGGCGCGGACTCTGGCCGAGGCCATGCGCGGCGCCGATGTCTTCCTTGGGGTCTCCGTCGCCAACTGTGTGACCCGCGACATGGTCGCAGCCATGGCACCCCGTGCCATCGTCTTCGCCATGGCAAACCCCGTGCCCGAGATCTACCCCACCGAGGCGCTGGCGGGCGGGGCGGTCATCGTCGGCACCGGCCGCAGCGATTTCCCCAACCAGGTGAATAACGTCCTTGGCTTCCCGGGCATCTTCCGGGGCGCCCTCGACGTGCGCGCCCGGGACATCACCGAGTCCATGAAGCTGGCTGCGGCTCTGGCCCTTGCGGAAGTGGCGCGCGAGCCGATCACCGCCGACGTCCTCGGCTACCTCGCTCAAGCCTATCCCCAGGACGCCGCGGCCGGCATGTTCGAGGGACACTGCCCCGTCAAGCACACCTACGTCATCCCGAAACCCTTCGACCCGCGGGTTGTGCCGCGGGTGGCGCGCCGCGTCGCCGAGGCGGCCATGAAGGACGGCGTCGCGCGCAAACCGCTGGCCGATCTGGCCGCGTACGAGAAAGACCTCCGGGCCCGTCTGCCGTTCCGCGACTGAGCCGCTCAGAGGGCGGTTAGGCGGTTAGGCGGTTAGGCTGTCCAGAAGGCCGAGGTTCCACGGGTCGGGCAGCGCACCGCGCCAGAGTCTGTGACGCAATCCACGCTTCCATGGCCGTTCTGTCGGGGTAGATTACCGTAGACGGAATGTCCGGCGAGGGCGCCTGTGGACACGCTGGTGCGGGGTACCTCTTTGACATGGAGATCCACGATGACACGAAGCTGTGTGCGGCGGTGGTTGTGGCAGCTTGTGGTGCCGGGGTTGATGGCGGTGCTGGTGCGGGCGCAGGAACCCACCCTTCACCGGGGCACGCTGGGCTTCGGCTTCACGCCCACCGGCGGTTTTCAGGTCGCGGGCAAGACCGCGGCGACTGACCATGAGGTCTTGCGCAGCGGTGGGCTCTCGTGGGCGGTCTCGTTCGCCGATGGCAGCCGCGTGACTGCTGAGCAGTTCCTGGCGGCGCCCTGGTCTGGGAAGGTCAGTACGGAAGCGAATCCCAGCCGGCTGGTGCAGCGCTGGGAATCGGCCGCGCTAGCGCTGGCGCTCGAGGCCACCGCCGTCGACGACGGCATCGAGTTGCGCATCAGGGTGCTGGGTTGTGACCGGACGATCCAGGGCCTTGACTTCCCGGCCGCGTTGTCCTTTGCGCCCGCGGCGGCGGAGCGGGTGGTGTTTCCGCAGCGGTCCGGCGAGGGGGTGGGGCTGGCCCTGTCCGGTCGTTTTTTCGCGTCGCACCTCGAGACCCCCGGCGAGTATGTCCCGCGCGGCGTGGGTCCGCAAGCCTACGCGGCGCTCTTCGGTGGCCCGCTCAGCCAGCTTGGCGACAACGAGCCCGCGGCGGCTTTGCGAGTGACGGCGGCGGGGGCGGAGTGGTTCGGGGCCGGGACCGCGGCGCTGATCAACGCGGCCAAGGTCTGCGTCAACCGTCCGTCGGCGGTGGGGCAGATGCCGCTGGTTCTGGTGGATAGCGCTAGCGGTCCGGCGGTGTCCGCCAGCGATTTGGGCGGGCAGGGATTGTTGTTACGGCTGGGGATGAAGACTGGTGGCCAGGACGCCGAGCGCGAGAGTCGGCTGCAGCAGGCCATCGTGCTGGGCGTCTGCGAGACGCTGGCCCGGCGCTACCCGGAGCGCTTCCGCGACCGGGCGGTGACCGTGGTGACGCTTACCCGGGGCCCGGAACAGGGCGGTTGGACGGCAACGCCGGCCACCCAGTGGCTGGCGGCCTTGCGCGCCTCGGCGGCCTTGCGCCAGGCTGGCGCTCGGGTGGTCGGCCTCACCACCCCCGCGGCTCTGCGGCAGGCCTGGAGCGCGACCGACACCGCCCTGATCCTCAATCCCTACGGCGAGATGTTTCCCAGTGGCGCTGCGGCTAGCTGGCGCGAGGATATCGAGGCTCTGCGCCAGTATGTCCGCGGCGGCGGTTTCTGGTGGGAAGTGGGCGGCTACCCATTCTTCTACGCGCTGGAGCCGCAGGCTTTTATGGAGGTATCTGCGGCCTACCCTGGCTGCACGGCCGACTTCATCCATATCCAGGGCCGGACCGCGGCGCTGAGCCTGTTCGGCGTGCAGCCGCTGCTGCGGCAGCCCTGGGACCGGGAGGCGCTGGTGACGCCGGCCGAGCTGCGAGCCTACGGGACCGCGACTGGCGGCGTCATCCAGCACTCCTGGGTGGTCGATCTGCCGCCGGCCCGACCGTGGGTATCTCCTGTGCTCCGTCTGGCGCCTGACCAGGAGATCCGTGCCGGGCTCTCCGCCTACGCCGCCGCCATCGGTCTACGGACCCCGTTGCAGAAGAAGATGCCGGCGGCTCTGCTCGAGCGTCTCAAGGGAGCGGTCCTGGTGCGCCTATACGGGGCTACGGCGGTCGAGCAGACCGCGGCGCTGGAGCTGTTGCCAGCCGGGAGCCTGGTGCATTTCACCGAGTACCTGAAGGGCGGCTTCGACAAGCAGTACCCCGACCACCTGCCGCCGCGGGAAAGCTGGGGCACCGCGGCGGAGCTGAAGGCGTTCTACGAGCGCGGCCGGGCGCTGGGGCAGCTTATGATGCCCTACACCAACACCTCCTGGTGGTGCATCGACCCCAAGGGGCCGACCTTCGAACGCGAAGGCGATGGACCGCTCAGCCGCCAGCGTGACGGCTCGTTCTTCAAGGAGCGGTACGGCGCCAACGAAGGCTACCGGGTGTGCTTCTGGCAGCGCGCCGTCCAGGAGGCGCACCGCCAGGCTCGCCGGCAGATGTCGGAGGAGTTCCCCAGCGATGTGGTGTTCCAGGACCAGGTCGGGGCCCGGAGCTGGTCGTGGGACTTCAATCCGGCCGCGCCTACGCCGACGGCGTGGATCGATGGCCTGCACTCGCTCGGCATGGAAGACGCGGCGGCGGTGCCGTTGGCCACGGAGGATGGCAGCGACCGCGTGGCGGAGTTCGAGAGCCTGTTCTGTGGCATGGCCTGGAGCCTTGTGCCCTCGGACCTACGGCGCGAGGCGCGGCGGCTGGAGTACACTTTGCCGCCGGGTGAATGGGCCATCTTCCCGATGATGCAGTATCTGGCGCATGACAAGGTGCTTTTCACCCTCCACGACTTGGGCCACTTCGTACTCAACGACACGCAAGTCGCCTATGTTCTGGGGCTGGGGTACGGCCTCAGTTACCGCTCGACGCGCGCCGACCTGGGGCGCCCTGAGGTGCGTGAATGGCTGGGCTGGCTCGACGCCGTGCAGAAGGCCGTGTGCGCCCGCTACGTCGGGCAGGTCTTGACCGATTTCCAGACGCAGGGTGGCCGCCCCGGCGAGCTGGGGGGCCCGCTGCTATTGGCGTCGTACCCAGGCCTCGCGGTGGTGGCGAACACCGGTACAGTCGCCGTCGACACGGCCGGTCTCGGCAAGGAGGCCGCCTGGGCCAGCGCTGCGGGGCTGGACCTCGCCGGACCGGGATTCCTGGTTACCGGGGAAGGGCTGCGCGCCGGGTACGTGCTTCCTCGTGGCGCCGCCGACCCCGGAGCCGCCTACGGCTTTGTGCTTGAGGCCGGCGCCGCGGCAGCGCTTCGGGGCGTGATCCGCGCCCGCGGCGGCGCGGAGGTCATCTTGCCCTGGCCGGGCGAGGGCGCGCCCAAGCTCGACCTGACCGGCCCTGGCGGCACGGTGGTGCGGGTGGAGACGGCGCGGCGCGGCGCGGCCTTGGTGGCAGCGCTTCCGGAGGTGGCGGACGCCCTGCCAGGCGGGCGGATGCCGGCCGCCTTTGCCGACCGGCCGGCGGCGCAGTGGTCGCCCTGGAGCCGGGTCGTGGCGGTGCTGACGCTGGGGGGCAACGCACCCAAGACCTGGGTCTCGATGAACAGCGCCGACTGGGTTCGTGTGCTCTCGCAGGACGCCGAATTGCGGGCGGCGGCGCTGGCGGTGGTCGAGGTGGCGACGGTGGCCGAACTGCGCGCTTTGCTGCGCGCTGCCGACGGCGAACGGCCGTTTGCCATCGTCAACCCCGGCGGCGAGTACTTCTATGCCGAGGATGCCGCCAGCGCGGAGTCCATGCTCGATGACGTCCGCAGCTACGTCGAGCGCGGCGGCATCTGGTGGGAGACGGGGGGTTACCCGTTCTACATATGCGCCTACCGCGACGCGCAGGGCGCCTGGGCAGAGCGGCACCTGGGCGCTGTCGGCGCCCGCCGGGTGGGGTTCTCCTGCGTCGTCTCTCCCGTAGATGAGCCGGCGGAAGCCCTGCATGTCAGCGCGACAGGCCGGGACTGGTTCGGCGCGGCGGTGACGGCGCGAATCGAAGCCGCGGCGTCGGGAACCCAGCGCGGTTTCGAGGACGATAGCAAGAGCCTGGTCCTGGTGGCAGGCGATAGCGGCGACTTTGCTGCCGGCATCCGTGGCGAGGGTTGGGGCTGGCTGTTCCGGCTGGGCGGCCTCAACCCCGATCCCGAGGTCGCCGCGTTGACCGTGTGTGGGGTGTTGCGCCATCTGGCGACGCAGCCCTGGCCCAAGCCGGCTCGGCCGACGAAACCCCGTCTGTGGACGCTGCGGTCGGTGGCGCCCTGAATGGAGCGGCCGCGGCTCGCGGCCACTGCCGCCCCGGCGGCGGCGGCCGCTGGGCGCACCGCGCCCTTGGAAAGCGGCGTCAAGCCGCCGCAGTCCAAAGATCGCCTGACGGCGCTCGGTCCAG
>CAIZKT010000043.1:0-18370 GCA_903933565.1 uncultured Victivallales bacterium
CGGCAGGGGATTCTGCCATTCGTCATGGGTCTTTGGTCATTCGACATTCTGCGGTTCTCATACCAGCAAACCCCTACGGAAGTGACTTGCGCCCTTGGGCAAGATGCTCAGGCAGCTTCCGGCGCTCTACCGTAGGTTCGCGTCGCCCGGGATCAGGTCTCGCCTGCCGCGCTTCAGACAGACTCATTTATTGCATAGGTCGACGCAAATAAGTCACTATAAAGCTAAAAGTCGAGGGTTGACCCCACTTTTTTGCCTGCCGGGTTGACCGGACGCCGCGCTGAGCTACCTTGAGGGACGAGGTATTTCCGCGTTTCAGCGCCTCGGCGGGAGAACGAGACGCCGGATCGCTAACCAGTTCAGACACCCGAGCTTGTCTATCGGCGGGTGATGGTGGGGACGGACAGCATGCGTTGCCCGCGCTGTAGTTGCCTGGAAGATAAGGTCATGGAGACCAGGGTGTCCAGAGAGGGGGACACCATCCGGCGCCGCCGCGAATGCCTCTCCTGCGAATTTCGCTTCACCACGCGCGAGGCGGTCGTTCCGGCCGAGTTCATTGTGGTTAAGCGCGATGGCACGCGCGAGGAGTTCAACCCCGACAAGCTCTGCGCCGGCATCCGCCGGGCGTGCTGGAAGCGTTCGGTCAGCGAAGCCCAGGTGGAGGAAATGGTCAACGCGGTGGTCCGCGATCTGCTGACGTTGCAGAGCCGGGAGATCAACAGCCGGGAGATTGGGGAACGGGCCATGGTGGCTTTGCAGAGGGTCGACGAGGTCGCCTACGTGCGCTTTGCCTCGGTCTACCGCAGGTTTCGCAACATTGACGAATTCATCGACGAAGTGCAGAACCTCAGCGGCCGTCAGGACGCCTCCGCAGCCCCGACGCCGACGGACGAAGAGAGGTCGGGCCCCGCTTCTCTCCCCACTCCGGCGGACTCGCAGGCATGATCAAACTGCACTCCAGACACTGCCTGGTGACGACCGCGGACGGCAGCGTCCGTTCTCTGGACGTGGCGGCGGTGCGAGAAGACCTCCGGCGCTCCTTTCAGGCCTGTGGCATGCGCGAGGACTGGAGCGCGGACCACATCGCTTTGGTGATCGAGGAGTATGCCTCGTCTCGGGGTGAACCCGAGCCGCCGCCGCTGAGCGAAGCTGACCTTCACGCCATGATCTGTACCCTGTTGTCAGCCAGCGGGTTCGATGACGTTGTGAGGCAGTACCGCCAGCTGGCTCCCGCGGCCTCCGAAGTGGCCGACCCGGATCCCTTCCGTCCCTGGGACCGGGCCCGCCTCGAAGCCGAGCTGACGCGGATCATTCCACTCGCTGAGGAGGAGCGTGCCGTGATTGCGGTCCGGACCGAGGCCGCGCTCATCGGGCTGCGGCTGCGGCTGGTGCGTGACGAGTTGATTCGGGCTTTGGCTGGCCATTTTCTGCAGCAGACCGTGACCGAGAACTCGCCGACGTCGCCTGACTCGCCCTGGCTTCTGCCCCCCGGGGGTTGGGCCTTGGAGGAGGTCGCCGACGCTGAGCGCCTGGTGCGCGCCGACGCTCTGCGTCTGCTGCCGGTATCGCGTTTTCTTCCACGGGTGCGTCTGGAACTGGATTTGCTGCGTCTGGCCGCGGTCACCGGCACGCCGCCGCTGGCTGAGATTATCTACCTGCCGGCTCTGGCGCGCAGCCTGGACTGCATCGGGGTGCTGTTGGCGCAGGTCGACCGGCTGCTCTCGCCCCTGCTGGCGCGTCCGTGCCTGCCGCCGGCCCACCTGGTCGTCTGCGGCCTCGAGGCCGCGGTGCGCGAGGTCGTCCTGCCGCAGTCGGCGCGTGCCGGAAAGGCATTGCAGCGGGAGATTCGAGCCATGATCGAGGGTCGGCTGACGGCAACGGGCGCCGCCGCGGTCCTGGTAACCTTCAGGTAACGTATGGCTCGTGACGGACGTCAACTAGCCGCAGTCGGGGCCTTCGGCGGGCTGGTGCTGTTTGCCGCCTCGGCCAACATCGTGTTTGCGGCGCTGCCCCGCATGAGCCAGACCTTCGGCGTGGCGGCCGGGAATCTCGCCAACGCGACCGCGGTGCAGTTCAGCGGATTCGTTCTGGCCAGTGTTATCGGTGGCATGGTTGCCGACCGGGTTGGCAAGCGTCGCGTCCTCCTGGCCGGGGCCACGTTGGTCGCGGTTGGGGCCGCCGTCTGGGCCTCCGCGGCGCGTCTGCCGGGGGTGTTTGCCGGGGCCTTTGTCATGGGCCTGGGCGGGGGCGTGCTGGAGTCCATGTGCACCGCCCTTCTGATCGATGTTTTCCCGACGCGGCGTCGGCTGCTCCTGAATCTCTCCCAAGTCGCTTACTGTGTCGGCGCGGTTGGCGGGCCGGTGCTCATGAGCTGGCTGCTGCCGCAGGGCGTCTCCTGGCGGCTGTTCTTCAGCGCGACGGCTGCTGGGAGCGTGGTGCTGGGGTTCGTCTTTCTGGGGTTGCGCCACGGCGGCGCGCCAAGCGTAGCGGCCACGCTGGCGGCCGGGGCCAGGCGGGGGCCTCGCCTCGGGCTCAGTGTCTGGCTACCCTGCATCGCCATCTTCTGTTACGTGACGGCGGAGACCGGCACGGCCACCTACCTGACCCTCTACCTGGCGCAGGCCAAGGCCGCGCCGGAGCGCTGGGCGATCGCGGGCCTGGCGCTGTTCTGGGGGACGATGCTGGTCGGCCGACTGCTTTGCGCGTTGCTGCCCGAGGAGCATCCCCACGAGCGGGTCATTGCCCTTCTGCTTGCCGCTGCGGCGGGGTGCAGCCTTGCTCACCTGGGCAACCTCGGCTGGCGCGGCGATCTCTGGCTCTTTGCCTTGACCGGCCTCGCCTGCGCTGGCAGCTGGCCGCTGATCGTGGGCCTGGCCGCCGCGCGTCACCCCCGGCAGACCGGGACGGTCGTCGGGCTGGTCGCTGGGATTGGCTCGGTCGGCTGCATCCTCGCCCCACCGCTGCTGCGACCCCTGATCGCCGGCGCCCGTCCTGCCGCCGCCTTCGCCCTGGTCGGAATGCTGCTCTTGTTGGCGGCTGGCCTCATCCTGATTCCCTGTCCAGGCTCAGAAACCGCGGAGGAAGCCCCCCATGGTGACCCGACGTGACTTGGTGACCTATCTGGACGACCTGCTGCGTCCACCGCCGGAACTGAAGGACTCGTCGCGCAACGGTCTGCAGGTCGAGGGTACCGACTCGCTGCACCGCATCGCCTTTGGCGTGGACGCCTCGTTGGCGCTGTTTCAGGCTGCCGCGGCCTGGGACGCCCAGGCGATTGTGGTCCACCACGGTTTGTTCTGGCATGACGGTTTGGCGCGGGTGCTCGGGGCTGAGGCAGCGCGTCTGCGGGTGCTGCTGGGGACGGGGATGAACCTCTATGCGAGCCATGTGCCCTTGGACTGCCATCCGCGGGTTGGCAACAACGCGGTGATCGCCGGCCGTCTTGGCCTGCGGGAGGTCGAGCCGTTTGGGATGTATGGCGGCATCGCTATCGGTTACAAGGGGAAGCTCTCCGAGGCGGTTTCCCTCAGCGTCCTGGCCGCTCGCGTGGAAGCCGCGCTCGAGAGTACCTGCCGGGTGCTGGAGGCCGGGGTGTCTGGGCCGCTTGCGACCGTCGGCATCATCTCCGGCGGCGGGGCGGATTTGGTTACCCAGTGTCCGGCCGCCGGCGTGGGCTGTCTGATTACCGGTGAACTCACCCACCAGTGCGTCCACCCGGCCTGGGAGGCAGCGACGCCCGTGATCGCCGCCGGGCACTACGCCACCGAGGTCTGGGGTCTGCGCGCGCTCATGGCGGAACTGCAGGTCGCGCTGCCGGTGCATTGCCGCTTCATCGACCTGCCCACGGGCTGTTGAATTCGCGGGTGGGGCGAGGCAATGCGGCTATACGGCATTGGGGCAGGAACCCGCCATGGGCCCCGCAGGCGCGCCGCCGCGCCAGGCGAAACCCACGAGACGCAAAGCTGTGTCAAGCCACAGCAGTCCAAAGCTCGGCCTGTTGGCCAGCGCAGTCGGGAACTGAGTCCGGGCCGCGCGCCGGACTACGGCCGTCGGCGACGATGGCGATGCTGCGGTGCGGCGAAGTCCGGGGACATGAAGAAGGAAGCGGACCCGGCCATGCCCCGCTTCGGAAGCGAGCGCGGAGTACGGGCCGGTCCGAGTTCGGCGACGGGACGCCCATGGTTGGTGATAGTGAAGCACTCGCCCTGTCGCGCCTCCACATGGCCGAGGCGCGATATGGAGTGCCGGTTAAGGGGTCAGGCGCACGGTCTTCACTTCGAGCGGCTCGTACGGCAGTTGCAGGTCCTGCTCGTTAGGGTTCATAGAGATCGCGGAGCCGTGGCCGCATGGAGGTATCCTCGAGCACATCCGTACTGTCGCTGATCAGATCGATGCTGCCGATCGGCCGTCGCCGTACCAAGGCGCTCAGCCGACCCTCGGCGATGCGAGCGAAGATGGCGTTCGCCATCATCTCCCCATGGATGACCAGGAATGGCCGCCCCCAGAAGTCGCTCACTCGCCCCGGCAGATCATCCGCGATCCCCGCCGCTCGCTGGATCTGAACGAGGGTCTCGAAGGCTGGGCACAGGGCCGCTTCGCGTTCCTGCCAGGTCCGGGACTGGAGCACCGCCTCCAGATGCGGCCGGAGCCTGGGGGCACAGATGAGCTTGCCGAAGGCGGTGCCGAACCATTTCGGATAGGGTGGGTACTGGCGCTCCAGGCAAAACGCGATCCGCATGATGTCGCGTACCAGCCGCGCCGCGATCAGGGCGGACCCGAGTTCGTCTCCCACGTGTCCGGCTCGCCCCATCAAGTGTTCTTCTTGGCCAAGGCGCGCCCAGAGGCACCCCAGCAGGTACAGCCCGACGTCCTCGGGGTACCACGACAAGCGCTCGCGAATCGCCCCGAGCGCCAGGTCGTCGTGGAAGACCGCACCCGAGACGATGGAACGGAGCTTCTGGGACGGCAGTGACAGCCAGTCTGCCGGGGTCATGGGTTCTGCCAGGCAGAGGTTCAGATAGGAGCGGAAGAAACCGTCGATGGTCAGGATCTCAACTCGGTGGTTGATGGGGCCCCCCGAGTACGGCGCCAGGTGTTGGACGCCCTTGTCGTTGGGGTTCGGCGGGCTGAAGTGGGTGGAGTAACCCCGATAGGACGGCGGCAGCTTGAGGCCCAGGTAGACTCGGATGTCCTCCCGGCGGGCCTGGACGTCCTCCGGGCGCAGGAACAGCATGACTCGCGGACCCCAGTGGTGATCCGTCGACATGGCCGTGTCGAAGCCAAGGACCTCGGAGCCGGTGCCGATCAGGGCCGCGGTGTAGGCCAGGCCGGGGAAGCCACGGTCGAGCAGAGGTTCGACGGCAGCCGCGAAGAAGCCGCGTGACAGTTCAAGGCCGGGAACGAAGCTACCCTGGGGAATGGACGTCATGTTCTTGCCAACCTGTTCCAGGGGTGCGGGCCCAGGCCTAGCCGGAAGACGAAGCCCAGGTGACCGTCCGTGCGGGGTCAGCGCTTGGGCAACTGCCAGAAGGTGCCGGCAATGAAGCAATTAGAGCCGTTCTGGTTGAAGTAGTAGACGGTCAGGATGGTATCGCCCTCAAGCTGAACGGACACCGCGTAGCCCAGGTCCGTGCTGCCGACCTTCGTCGGCTGGTCGGCGGCGGTCCCGCCATCCTGGCGCAGGATGATTTCGTTGTCGAGGTCCCAGGTTTTGCCGTCATCGGCGCTGAGGCAGGCCCGGATGCCGTAGGGCGGTCGGCGATAGCCGTAGGACATCAGCAGGCGGCCGTCCCGCAGGGGCAGGAGGTGTTGCGGGTATCCCCAGACGGGGGTCCGAATCAGCGGCTGCCAGGTCTTGCCGCGGTCGGGCGAGCGGATGATGCGGGCATAGCCGTCCAGGTCGACGCGGGCGGCGAAGACCCAGAAGCGCTTGGGCACGACACACATGAAGGGCTCATCGTACCAGATGAAGTCGAGGGCGCCGGGGAGGTAGACGGTATAGATGCCGAGCCCGGCCGGCTCCCAGGAGAGGCCCTGATCCCGCGAGCGGAAGGCGGCGTCCGCCTGGAGCACGACGCGGCGTCCGCCGATTCGCGTCAGTTCGGATTGCACCCCGCGCTGGAGGGCGCCGTAGACGATGTGGCCCTCCTCGTCCTCGACGGCGCCGTGGGGCCCGAACACCGGTGTGGCCCGGGCTTCACTCCAGGTACGGCCGCCGTCAGCCGAGGTGCAGAGGCAGTCGCTGGAGGTCAGCAGGAGCGTGCCATCGGACATCTGGAACACGCTCGGGTCGCGGTCGTCGATGCCGGGCCGGTCGAGGGCGGTGACGCGTGGCAGCCAGGTGCGCCCGCCGTCCGTGGAGCGGCTCAGGCTGACCTTGCCCGTGGGTTCGACGCCGTGGATCGTGCCCTCCCGGTAGACCACCACCAGTTCCCCGTTCGGCAACCGGGCAACGCCGGGGAAGGCGAAATGGCGCGCCGGATCGGTCGCGATGGTGACGTGGTCTGTCGCCAGCCAGCGGCTGACCGTACGCCCGCTGGCGACGGCGGCCCGCGCCGAAGGCACGAAGCGGAAGCCGTACAGGTAGACCGGCTTGCCGACCGGGGACAGGACCAGCTTCCGAGCGCTCAAGTCCCAGTCGTGTGCCGCCAGTACATCGGTGTCGAAGTGGTTGTCCGGGAACCCCTTGGCTCCCACGACCTCACGGGCCGAGCCGTCGTCGAGGGCGAGCTCGAAGGCCATGGGCAGGGCGTCGTCGCGCTTGCCGTCTATGCCCAGGGCCCCCGTGGCGTCGACGGCGCGCACCCGGACGAAGACGTCGAACCTTCCCCGCAGCTTCGGATCGAGGGTCAACGGCGGGGCGCCAGGCCGGACGTTGAGCAAGTCCTGCGGCCAGCGCAGTTTCTCTGGCCCTTGCGGGGTCCGCAGCAACCAGCCCGTGGTGGTTTCCTGATCGATGGTGATGGCATCTCGGGGCTGGGCCGCCCCGGAGCGGATAAGGTCGCCGATGGCGAGCTCGACCTGTTCGCAGGACGCATACTCCGCGACCTCGACGCGCTGCAGTGCGGGTCCGACCGCGGCCCCCTCGGCCGCCATGGCGGCAGCTCCCGTAGCGATCCACAGTCCGATTCGTGCCAGCATATTTCTGTGCTCCATGTCTTTGTTCGTCCGCCGTTCACATCACAGGCGGGGCCCCTGCCGTCTGACGTTGCCGCTTGGCAGCAGCACAGGTTAGCCGACGCCTCCCTGGCGGCCACCGGCGCGCGCTCAGCCGCCGAACAGGCGGGCGGCCGAGAGGCGGAATACGCCTTGCCGTTGCTGCGTCGCGATCCCGGGACGCTCGCACACCTGCACCAAGGGGATATCGCCCAGTGCCTGCCGATGCACAAGGTGCTGGTGGTCGACGGCCCGATCCGTCAGTTTGGCCTCGACCAGCAGCCAGGGCTGGCCGTCACGGACGATCAGGAAGTCGGTCTCCCGCTTCATCTTGTCGCGGATGTGGAAGAGGTCGAACGGGGTTCCGGACGCATCACTCCAAAGATGCAGCGTGGCATTCAGTTCGCAGGCGATGTAGTTCTCGAAACGGGCGGCCGGATCGGCGACCCGACTCCAGTCGTAGAGATAGCACTTGCGGGCCTTGAGAATGGCCCGCTTGATGTTGCGCGAATACGGCGGCACGGGAAAAGCCAGATAGAAGTCGGCGAGCCGCCGCAGGTAGTTCTTCACCGTCGGTGGACTGCTCTGCAGATGCCCCGCCAGGGCGGCTTCGGAAATGGGGCTTCCCACCATTTCCGGGAGGAGGCTGTAGAGGTGATGGATAGTCTCACGGTCAATGATGCGGGTCAACTGCGCGATGTCCTCCCTGATGACGGTGTCGACGTAGTCCGTGGCCCACTTGCGGTGGAATGCCTTGCTTTGGGCCAGGAACGGCTCAGGGAACCCGCCGAACTGCAGTAACGCTTCCAGGACATCCTGACCAGCGGCCGTCGCGTCCAGGCGGCGGGCAACGAAGTCAAGCGCCGAATCCGGCACCGTTGTCGCCCCGGCCGCGGCGCCCCGGCCGGCGGCCTCTCGCAGTGTCAGCGGCATCAGGTGGAACGTGAAGTAGCGTCCCGCCAGGCTGTCGCCAGCGGACTTGAGCACGTTCAGTTTCGCGGAACCCGTAACCATAAGCCGGACCTGGTCTTGGGTCTGATCGAAGATGCTCTTGAGGATGTTCTTCCACTTGGGCATCTTGTGGATCTCGTCGAAACAGGCCCATGGAAGAGGGTCTGCGACACCCGAAAGGTCGGCGGTGATGAACAGCTCATCCTCGCGGTAACGGTCGCGGACGGCGCGTGAATCCCACAGGTAGTACAGGCGCTCGCATCCGGCCCGCGCCAAGCGCATCTTGGCCAGCGTTGTCTTCCCTGTCTGGCGCGGCCCGACGATGAAGCGCATCTGCCGTCCCCAGGCGTCGGCGAAGGCCAGACTTTGGAGCGTGCGTTCAAGCATGGGCAGGCACCGAACCGTTCGTGAATATGCCTTCTGTTTAGCATGACCAGGATAAGTGAGTATTTAGAATAGTCAAGAAAACCTTCAACCCCGACCATCCTGAACGCCAGGCGGCATTACCTCCCCGACCCCAGCGGCCAACTGGCCCGGAGTGGGTCGGCGTAGCAGCCGATCTTCTCGACCGGGATGGGCTCGAAGCCGAGCCCGAGCGCGGGCGAATCGGGCTTGAGGCGGTAGTCACCGCGGGTGGCGTCGACGAACAACGGGTCGGCCACGACCGAGTGGCGGTCCAGGCCCAGGTCCTGCCAGGCGGTCCACTCGTCCACCGTTTCCGCCTCGCGCAGCGATAGGTCGTCGATCCAGACGATTCCCGCCTGCTCGCGGCAGTCGATGCGGAGGTAGAGGTCGCGCATGCCGGCACTGGCTTCGGGTTGGTCGAGGGCGGGCGTGGTAAAGCCGAACTCGAGGCGTTTCCACTCGGTACCGACCAGAGCGTTCGTCTCACGGGCCCAGTGGTATTGCTTCTCACGGTAGGACTGAGCGACAAGGTTGACACGGAGGTCCGGCCGACTGGCCTTGAACCACCCGGCCAGGCAATAGCTACGGCCCGGTTCGACGGGCAGGTTCACCGTCTTGACCATGGCGAACTCGAACTGGTTGCCCGGGTCCGCTGGGGCGCAGACCACTTCCATGGCGCGGCTACCGCCATGCGTGGCAGCGGTGCTGAGCCGGGCTTGGGCGGCGGCACTGGGACGCGCGTACCATTCCCAGCCGGGGGGCAGGGCGCCGGTTGTACCGTCCTCGAACCCCGGGTTGGGGCAGAGCTCCTTCTCGCCGATGGCCTTGACCTTGGGCGAGCCCATCCCCGTGCGCACCGATCGGCCGCCGAGCCAGAGGACGTTGTGATCGAAGCTGGTCTGGTCGTAGGGTAGGGAGTTGCAGCGGTAGATGGCGGCACTCGAGTCGGTGGCGACCAGGATGTTGCGCTCGATCCGATTGCCCGACATGACCAGGGGCGGCCACTCGCGCGGCGGCTTGAGGAACAGCTCCGGGTATCGGCGTTGCCACTCGGGCAGGGCCTGGCGTTGCTCCCAGTTCTTCTGACGTGCTTCGACCGAGCTGGCCCAGTAGGGGTGCGCCTCGGTCCAGCCGCTGAACTCGATCTGCTGCAATGTGCCGCCCACCAGGATGTTATTCTCGATGCGGTTGTAGCGGCCGCTGTGGATATGCACCCCGCCCCGCAGGCAGCCGACCACGATATTGCCGTAGACGCTGGCGCCGCTGGCCAGGTCGTCGAGGTAGATGCCCCAGGAGAAGGTCGGGCTGCCCCACTTGCCGTGCTCGCGGCCGAAGCCGATGACGTCATGGATGTAGTTATGCCGGATCACGCAGCCCCAGGGGGTGACAGCGTCACGGCCGCCGGTGTAGATCGCGCCGGTGTCGCAGGTCTCCAGACTGAGTCGGTACATGTGGTTCCGCTCCATGATATGATCGTGGCCGCCGAAGATGACACCCATGCGTGGGATGTCGTGTAACGTGTTGCCCGAGAAACGGTTACCGACACCCTCAAGGCGGACGCCGCAGCCCTGCTTCCAGTCCAGGCCCGTATGGTGGATGTAGTTGTTCTCCGCGAAATTACTGGCCGGGGTCAGGGTCTTATCGTCGCCGCCGGTGAGCTTGATGCCGTGTCCGCCCACCCCGAAGATATCATTGCCCACGGCGCCGTTGTCGCGCCCGCCGAACAGCGCGATGCCGCAGCAGTTCTCCCAAGGTCCCCAGCCGCCGATCTGCGTACCCACGCCGACGTTGCGGATGGTGCAGCGCGCTACCCGGCAGTGTTGTGCCTCGTCCACCTGCACGGCGGTCCGGCGCGCCACCTCGATCGTGAAGCCCTCGATCGTGACGTAGGCCGCGCCAGCCTGGAGGTGTACGGCATAGTCGAGCGTGGGCACCTCGACGCTGGCGGTCGCGATCGGGGCAGGGGGCCAGACGTAAAGCACTGACGTCTTGCGGTCGAGGTACCACTCGCCAGGCGCATCGAGCTCCTCGAGCAGATTCTGGAAGAAGTAACGCTCGGCGCCGTTGCCCGCGAAAGCGCCGTAGGTGGCGGCGCCCAGATGCACCTCGCGCTCGGCGGGGTCCACCGACTTCACCGCCACGACCGTGTTGTAGTAATTCACGTCGTGGAACTCGAAGACCTCCGCCTGACTAAGGTCGGCCCAGGGCTTCAGATCCCCGGCATAGGCAAGGAAGCTCTGGGCGTTGCCCTTGGTAAGAGGCGCTTCGACATACAGCCAGCCCTTGGTGTTGGGCTCGGTCGAGTCCAGGTTCGGGTAGCGCGCCAGCACCTGCCGTTGCCCCTCGCAATAGAGTTCGCGGAACCCCACGCCACCGAGCCCGGCGGCCTTCAAGTCGCACTGCACGACAGCGCCTTTCCAGGGCGTCCAGGCGCTCAGGCGCCGGCCGGCCACCAGCCGCGGGGTTTCTCCCGGCCAGGCCGCGAGGCGCGTGGGGCGCTCGGCGGTGCCGGAGTCCTGCGGGCCAAGGGCGAGCGTGTCGGGCAGGTAGTAGGTACCGGCGCGAACCAGGACCGTGTAGCCGTCCTGCCGCGTGCCGCGTGCCGCCCGGGCCAGTTCCACGGCTCTGCCGAGGGTCGCCACGGGGCCGTCGGTCTTACCAGCGTTAGGCTCAGACAGACGCCCAGACCAGGCGTCATTGCCGCCCGGGGCAACATAGACCTCAGCCGCTGGGGGCGCCGCCGGTGCGACCTCCGCCGCCGCCGTGGACGCACGGTCGACCGAACCGGCCGCCAGGGCCACAACCACGGCGGCCACGAACGCGCCTCGACCTGGCATCGTACTACCCATGCAACACCGCCTTCCTGGATCCGATCCTGGGCACTGGGCAACGGGGGCAGCGGCCACCGGGCTCAGGCCTTCCGCGGCCCGAAACTCTACCCACTGACTCCCCGGTTGTCCATGGCGCGGGCGTGCCCGGGGCGCATGTCAGGTTCCGTAGGTGGTGACGACTCAGGTCCTAGGGTTTGGGGTTTAGCGGAGCCCCCGGCTTGGGCCGGACATACCGAAGTGAGAACCGCGGTTCGTCATTGGACATTGGTCATTCGGCATTCTGCGGTTCTCATACAAGCGTTTGGTCCCTTCTGCGGCACGGCTCCGGCCGGGAGGGCTTGGACCGGGTTGAGTGAGGGTCTACAGTCACGCTGCGAGTTTGCTGCCCAATGCGCTCGTAACGGTACCCCAACCGGGGTCGCGATTCCGGCCGTGCCGAGAGGTAACCGCATGGTGAGCAGCGCGGGCCAAACGCAGCTCCGGACGCGGTGGCAGCGTCTTAGCCAATCGGCGGTCGGCCGCGCAGCGCGGGTCTGGCACAGGAGGATGACGACGATGTTTCCTATCCATGACAGCAGACGGTATGCTGCCCTGCTCGCGGTGCTTGTCGGTCTGGCGGGCAGCCTGGATGCGGGTGACGCCGCCGCAAGCGCGGTGCTGTGGGACACGGTGACGCACGCCGGTGCGAGTCTGGCCCCGGAGGCCGTGGCCAGGAAGGAAGGATGGCGGGCGGCCGTCGGCAAGGAGGCTGGTATCGTCGGCGACGCCTGCCTGGTCAGCCGCTACGGCGTCCTCGTCTTCAGGAAAGGCGGCAGGGGGGCGGAGTGGTACTACAAACTGGGCGAGAACCTGGTCAGGGGTCCGACCCTGGTCCCGGTCGGCGCCGAGGGAGACAAGGCTAAGGCCATCGATTCCTTGAGCGTGGTGGAGAGCAGCGACGCCGTTGCACGTTTGGACGTGGGTTCGGTTACAGAGTCCGGCAAGAGGATCGTGGCGCGGTTCCTGCTAAAGAAGGATAGACCGTTCGTCGAGACGCAGCCAGGCGAAGGGGCGGAGAAGCTCCTGGTTGAGATGCAGAGCAAGCACGCCGTGCTGCCGGACCCGTTTGCTGGTGATTTGGTGGTCGACGCCGAAGATACGCCCGCGGCGCAAATTCGATTCCCGAGCGAGAATCAGGTCGTACAGTTGCTGGATGGCGGCGATGCGATCGTGATGTGCGTCTGGCGGTCGGCCGACCAGGCGGTCGGCATGACGTTGACGGGCGCGGGAAAGAACCGGACGATTTCCGGTACCGAGGTTGCCTACCGGAAAGACCGCGACGCCAATGTCTGGGTCGCGGTCCTGGCCGCGCCCGCGATCTGGCAGCAGAGAAGCATCAAGGAACTCGATCCGGTCAGCGGTACCACGCTGGCCCGGGAGGTTCCCTACCTGGCACAGTGGCGCGCGGACTACCGGCGTGCGGATGGGGTGATCGACTCATGGAAGGTCATCATCAAGAAGGACAAGGGCGAATGGGAGGGCTTCGGCATATCCCCGAAGAAGGATGGCACGGTCTGGCATCCGGCGCGCGGCGTGTTCGCTTATCCGGCACGCCTGGAGGGGACGAGCATTGCGCTGCGAAACTCCGTCTATGAACGCTGCCCGGACGTGAAGAACAAAGCTGACGGATGGGCGGTGCTATATCCCTACCAGAGGATCGGCGCGAGCCCAAAGGGCGTCTATGGCGTGATCGATATCCTGAAGGAAACGCTCGACGAGACCCCGGAGTTCACCCTGGCCGACGATCTGCAGGTGAAGCGGCTGCCCAGGGACAGGTACCCGGGCGTGTGCGCCACGACCGAAGCCGTCGAGAAGCTGTTCGACGCCAACGAGGAGACGGCCAGAAAGACGGAGATTCAGGATCGCTTCTTCAAGATGAACTTCTTCTGTGTTGTGGTACGAGCGCGAATCGAGGACTACATGAACTGGGGGAAGAGGATGCGCGAGTTCTGCGCCAGGGAGAAAGCCGGGAAGCCGCAACTGGCTGGCCTGGTCGATGCTGTTGATGGGCTGCTTGCCAGGTTCGACAAGGACTATGAACGGCTGAAACTGGGCGAGAGAACGCCTGCGGCCGGCCACCGCCTTACGGACCGGTTCATCGCCCTGATCGACAGCAACGATGATAAGAAGGACGAGACCGCGAAGCAGTTGGGCCGGGAAACCCGAGTCATCGCCAGTAACCAGGACATGGCCACCGGGTTCTTCCGGATGATTGCGAAGGACACGCGGCAGCGGGCGGGGTACCTGGTCGTGGCGGCGCCGGATGCCGCCGCGCTCGACTTCGCCACGGAAACCCGGCGACGCACGCTGGAGGTGCTGCAGAGCAGCTTGGGCGTTGAGGGTGGCTTCACCGACTGACGGCTTCGGGTCCAGTCGAAACACACCGGGGCGGCGCCGCCCCGTGGAGGGCGAGCGGCCCCAGGGGCGGATGCCCCCGCGAGCACGTTCGCCCTTGGTCTGCCTCATCGTGTCACCCCCATGATGTCGCTCTCACAATGGACCTCCCGCCAGGAACGTTGTTCTGTATCCTCAAATGGAACCCGGACGGCAAGGTGGTCCACCGTGCGGAAAAGGCCCAATGCCGGTCATTCCCCGTCCCAGGCGACAAGCGGCTCCGGCAGGGCGTCAAGCGGAACTTCGAGGTGTTCGATCCCCTGGACTTCATCGCCGAAATCACTCAGCACATTCCGGATCAGGGCGCCCAGCAAGTCCGCTACTATGGGTGGTACTCAAACGCCTCGAGAGGGCGGCGCGCCAAGGCCGCGGCCCCTGCCGCCGAGCCCCTCGTTCAGCCCGTCACCGGGGACGACGACAGCGCGTACCGGAAGAGGTGTCGGATGGGGTGGGCCGCGCCGAACAAGCGCGTGTATGAAGTCGATCCGCTCAGGTGCCCGGTGTGCGAGGCCACTATGAGGATTGTCGCCTTCATCGAGCGCCGCGGCCCGCCCGCCGTCGCGCCCACTCAGGACCAGCTCGGGCTGGAACTGCACTACGTGGATCCCGACGAGTTCCTCGCCGCCCTGTGACCCACGGCGGCCAGCCGGGACACCGGAGGCCTGTGCCCGCCCCGGCCCGCTGCCGGCACGTTTTCCGGCTCTTCCGCCGCTTTTCCTCTGTTTTGCCCTGCCCTGCCCGTCCTTCCCATCCGGACTGTCGTCTCCCTCGTGACCCAGGGAAAGCAATTTCCCATCAGCCAGGGCGGGAAAGGCCATGGTCACGGTGGAGAGTGCACTGCCCAGTGCCGAGACTCCGGTACGCACCGCGCCCAGGCCGTCGGCAGCGCCCCCCGCGGCCAGGCCCTTCAGCCCCCCCGCGCCGCTGAGTCGGTGCCGTTGCGTCTCCAGGGCGTGCAGAGCCGTCGTGGCTTCGGTGGTCGAAGCCCCGATGATAACGCTGAGGCGGAAGGGTGCGGCTGCCATGGTCGCGTGGGTCTCCTGTATGCTCGTACAGGAGACCGGCGCGCGTCAACCGGTGCTGCGCACGGCTGCTGCCGGACGGCTCGTATGTCGACCGGGCGGAATGGGGTAAAAGCGACAGGGCCGGGGGTGGTGGGCAGGATTGCCAGCGCTGACGGCGGGCAGGGTTACTGACTCTTGCGCGTTCTCGTACCGTAGACGAAAGCGGCGATGATCGCGGCTAGGCCCGTGCCGCCAAGGATCGTTCCTGAAACAGGATGTCCCTGCCAGGTAACGATGGTCGAACACGCCAAACTCGACATGCCGATCAGGAAAGCTGAGACAAGGCCAAGCAGGCTGTCTCGGCACTGCGAACGAATGGATCTGAGTTCGATTTCCCGACGGTTGGCGGCCTGTTGTTCGGCCATGCGCAGGATGCGCTCGGCGGCGTCGGGAACCGCCTGGTTGTAGCGCACCAGCACTTCAGGCGGCGGTAAGGGACCGTTATAGATGGCGATTCCCTCATGCCGGACCTGGACGCTCGGCACCTGAGCCGCCGACCCGACTCGGTCAGCGATTGGCCGTCTGCTCACGGAGCCCCGCCTCTCTGGCAACCGTTTCCATGGAGCTACGCAGATCCTCGCCGACACGTTCCCAGTCAGACCGTATAGCCTCAGCGTCCGTTTGCCACGGGTCTCTTGCCGGCTGCGGACGAGGCGAGAACGCGCCGGTAATGTCCAGCGCTTTGCCCATGCCGCAGATGAAGGCTCTGAAATGCTCGCCCATGGCCAGGTTCCTTATCGACAGCGCTACTGTAGCGGCGGAGCCAGCGGGAGTCAATCACAAGCGCCCGGTCAGCGTTCGGGGTCCGTCTCGAAGGTGATACGCCAGGGCGCTTCCTCGCCACGGTGGAGCCGGCGCAGGATGGCGATCAGTTCATCGATCGTGGTGCGGTCCAGTGGCGCCTCGGGGGAGAGGCACGCTTCCGGCGTCGTGTGCCGCCCCACCGGCAGGGAGAACGAGGCGCCGCACTTGGCACAGGCCAGCGTGATGGCCTTCTCCTCGCATAAGTCGGTAACCTGGACAGTCTTGGTCATGGGTCTTGCAGACGGCGGGCAGGGTCAGACGGGAGCGGGCGGGGTGGCGGAGTCCGCAGGATTCTGGCCATACTTGGCCAGCAGGTCGGCGCAGGGGTCGTTTTCAAACAAACGTCGCAGATAGCCGATGCGTTCCCAATAGTCTTCTACCCTGGACAGCGCAGCGGCCGCAGCCTCGGTGAAGTTGTCTGGCAGATCCCAGTACTCTTTCACTGCCGCCATGTCCTGAATCTGTACGCGATGCCGATGCTTGAACACACCTCGCCGACGATCTTGCTGCAACTACGGTAATCGCCTCTCTTGGCTGCGTCAAGCAGAACACTCCTTGACCTCGACAATGCCAGCCGCAGCGGTTCCACCTGCCGCAGCGAGAATACGCCTCCCTGCGCTGGAAAGATGGCATACGTTGCCCGTTCAGCCTGGACCGCATCCTCAAATGGAACCCGGACGGCAAGGTGGTCTACCGTGCGGAAAAGGCCCCATGCCGGTCATTCCCCGTCCCAGGCGACAGGCGGCTCCGGCAGGGCGTCAATTGGCGTGTACCGTGCGGCGCGGCCACGCGGACCGCTTGACGACCCCGCTCAGAGCGAGGGCGCAGCCATCGAGACTCTGGTCTTCCAAGAGCTCAGGGCCACGAATCAGAACCTTGGGCTCGGTTACGAACTGCACCACTGGCGCACGGCGGGCGGCATGGAGGTGGATTTCGTTCTCCACGGCAGCCGGGGCATCGTCGCCGTCGAGGTGAAACGCAAACAGCGCCTTACGGGCCATGACCTGCGCGGGCTGCGCGCCTTCCTCGCCGACTACCCGATGGGCAAGGCCTACGTCCTGTACGGCGGCGACCACCCGCTCCACGTGGACGCGATCACGGTCTGGCCCCTCGCCGACGCCTTGCGTCAGCTCCCGGATCTGCTCTGAGACTGGCCGCCCGCCCTACGGACCTCTTCTCGGCGACGTGGAAGGGCGCCGCGGGCGGGGTCTCCTGCTTAGCCAGGCCCGGGCCTGGCCAGGCCGTCAGGACCGACTCGCCGCCGTCCTGCTCGAAGTAGGTGACCGTGATGCGGTCACGACCAGGTAGCCTCACTCCCCCAGCAACACCGCCTTGCCCCACAGCCCGCGGTTGGCAGAGTTGCGCTCGTTGCCATTCCAGACGATCTGGCGCTGGCGCCCCTGCCCGCTGGCGCCATCATCGATGGCCAGGTCGAAGCGCAGCGTCTGGCCCGGCTGGGGGCTGAAGCCGAGCTGGGCAAACGGGATCGCGGCCTCCAGAACGTAGCCCTTGCCATCGACGCGCGCGACCGCCTCGACCGTACAGGCGGAGGCCCCGGGGGTGGCGTTGACCACGTGCCAACGGCAGGCCCCCTCGGGCTTGCCTGCTCCGAGCAGAATCTGGCGGTCGGAGAAAAGCAGGATGCCGACTTTCTCCAGTTGCTCAGAGCCGATGAAGAGCTCGACCGCATCCGCGTTCCAGAGGTCAGCGCCCTTTTGCTCGTTCTGCATCGGGGTGGGATCGGTGACTTCAATCAGCAGATAGAGCGCCGTGTCGTCCCAGGCGAGGCGGAAGGCGCCCTGCAGGCCGACCTTCTCACTGCCCACAACCTGATTCGCCTCACTCAGCGCTTCCGGCGGGAAGTTTGGCCAACCCTCGAGCCTGCCGTCGACGGGCAGCGGACTGCTGACCCGGCCCGCCTTGACGGTACGTCCGCCGCCGGCCTTGACCTGGAGCAGGGGCAGATCGCTGGCAAAGGGCGGGGTGCGGCCGAGAGCAACGTCGTAGAGGCGCCGATGCGTCTCGGCAGCCGCTTCCACCAGCTCCTTCCAGGGCCGGTCGGCAACGCTGAACAGGCCGGTGTTGCCATTCTCGCCGCCGATCTTCTGGAAGAAGCGGCCGCTGCGCGCCTGGTCGATCAGGGTGAACCACTCCTGCCCGACCACGAAGCCCAGCGCCGCGGCCTGTTCGACGTAGTTCCGGTAGGCCAGCCCGCGGTCGTGCTGCGAGGGCACATCCTTAGCGCCGCCGGGCAGGCCGGAGTCGGCGGGGCTGGCGTAGTGCCATTCGCTGAGCAGCCACGGGCGGTCGCCGCCCCAGCCGTGCAGGCGCTCAAGATAGGCCTTGTCGAAGCCGTAGGTGTAGTAGTTGAGGCTGAGAACGTCCAGATAGCGGCCGGCGATCCGCACCAGTTGCTCGCGGTTGGCGGTGCCCGGCTGCCAGCGGTTGCCCAGCAGGAGATGGTTGGGGTCGTGCCGGCGGAAGGCGGTGACGATGACGCGGTAGTATTCCTCCAGGAAGATCCCGGTGAAGGCCTCCACATCCGCCGCGGCGGCAGCCGTGGTGACGGGCAGTCCGCGCGCGGCCAGGGCCGCGAAGTCCGCGGCCTCCAGTCCCCAGGCCTGGTTGAAGGCGGCGATGGTCCCGTGCGTCTCCCGTAGGAACTGCACCAGACGCTGTTTGGCGGGGGCGGCGGCGTCCAGGCCCGGAAGCACGCGCGGGATATCC
>CAIZKT010000044.1:0-6657 GCA_903933565.1 uncultured Victivallales bacterium
ACGCCCTGGGAATAGGACGGTTATGGGTTGAGCCCTGTAGGGGCGAGCTATCTGCCATACCTCCGCACCGGGGCCGCATGGTCCGCCCCTTCAGGGCTCAATCCGCGCTGTGGACGGGTACCCAGGGCGTTGCCCTGGGCGCCCGGAACGCCCCTTTGGGGCTGAATACCACGGCCCATCCTTATTGCACAGGTCGAGTATTGGTGGGGGCGTACGTTTTTAGCAGGGTGCTCTTGCGAGGTCTCAGGCATGGGTGTAATGTCAGGCGATGTGTACGAAGGAGCTGACGGGAAGCTGCCAGCTCACAGGAAAGGTATGCCCCGCAGGGGCGCGTCGCCGAACCCAACAGCACGTCAGAACGAGGGAGAGTAGGACCAATGAATCTTACCCAGGTTGTGATCATGGTTGTGGCCGCCATTGGTATGGTGGTCGGGTTGTCGAAACAGAAGGCGGGCGCGGAGTGGGGCAAACCGCTGGCTGTAGTCTGTATCGTGATTGCCTTAGTGGCAGCGCTTTGGAGCAGTGTGAAGACGTTGGGCGGCAAGAGTAATTCCGGAGTGGTGGATCGGGAGTTGATGTTTCAGAAGCTGGGCGGCAAGAAGCTAGGATTGTACTTGGCGGAGAAGCATGCGGGCGCGAAGGTGCTGATACTGACGGAACCGAAGTTGGGATCGCAGGTAGTCAGGGTGAATCCGCTGGTGGAAGGTCTGAAGGAAGGGTTGGGCACCGCGTTGACCATCGCGGCGGAGGCGAGTCCGGAGGTTCCGGCCGACAAGGCGAAGGCGTTTGCCAAGGAAATGCCGATGGAAGGCGCTCCGGGCGGGGCCGGGGGTCCGGGGGAGATGATGCCGCCGCTGGAGTACTGGTACACGGCGAAGATTTTCGATGCGTTGCTGAGCAAGTATGAGGGTCAGTTCACCCTGCTGGTGACCACGATTGGTCTGCCGCAGGATGCCCGTTCCTCGGCCCTGCTGAAGGGCAAGTCATGCCCCAAGATCGCGGTGTTGAACGGTTCGATTTACGACCTGAAGGCAGCCTTCAAGCCCACGATGATCGTGGCGGCGATTACGTACAATCCGAAGGCGGTATACGATGACAAGCCGGTGCCGAAGGATATCAACGAGGCCTTCAACAAGCGTTTTCTGCTGGTGACGCCGGAGAACTTGCAGGATGTCGGCAAGACGAATCCCGACATTTTCCGCAGCGGCAGCTGAATTTCGGTTAGAGCAGGGTAGAAAGTAAACAGCCCGCCGACCCAGAAATGGGTCGGCGGGCTGTTCCACAATGGCATCAGGCGAAGTGACGATGAGTTCGACAGCGGAATTGCGACGGTGCGTCTGCGCGGCGAATCTGGAGTTAGTTGCGCACGGACTGGTGGTAGGGACGTGGGGCAATGTCAGCGGGGTGGATCGCGCGGCCGGGGTGGTGGCGATCAAACCGAGCGGGGTGCCCTACGCCGAGCTGACGCCGGAGCTGATGGTGGTGACGGATCTGACGGGGCGCGTGTTGCGGGGCGAGCTGCGACCGTCCTCGGACTTGCAGACGCATCTGGAGCTGTACCGGAGTTGGGAGGGGGTCGGCGGCGTGGTACACACGCACAGCCTATCAGCGACGGCGTTTGCGCAAGCTCGGCGGCCGATACCGTGCCTGGGGACGACCCACGCCGATCATTTCTACGGGGAGGTGCCGGTCACCCGCGATCTGCGCGCCGAGGAAACCGCCGCGGAGTACGAGATGAACACCGGCCGGGTGATTGTGGAGAGGTTTGTGGGGATTGATCCGCTAGACGTGCCGGCGGTGCTGGTCGCCTCGCACGGCCCCTTCACCTGGGGAGCCACACCGGCGGCGGCGGGGTGGAACAGCGTGGCGCTGGAGGCGATAGCGCGTCTGGCGCTGGACACGTTGGCTCTAGGTGCGACGCCGCCGATCGCGGCGCATCTGCTGGACCGCCATTTCAAGCGCAAGCATGGGTCCGGGGCGTACTACGGGCAAGGGCGGTAAGGGCGGCGAGGCTCTTGCGTCAGAGCAGCACGATGGTGGCCCCTGCCCCGCCGGGGTCTTTCTCTCCACCCAAGCGAAAGCGGCGCACCTGTTTCTGGGTGCGTAGCCACTCGTGAATACCGGCGCGCAGCCGTCCGGTGCCAAAGCCGTGAATGACGCGAACCTCGTTGATTCCCGCCAGGGCGGCACGGTCGAGAAACTGTTCAAGGCGCGCGAGGGCTTCATCGACGCGCATTCCGAGGAGGTTGATTTCGGTGGCGGTGGGTCCCTGGGGCCGCGGCCGTTGCAGGGTGACGGTGGGGCGCGGGGTGGGCGGGTGTTGGGAGTGGCCGAGTTCGCGGACTTCGACGGTAAAGGGTAGACCGCCGACCTCGACGCGGGCGACGTGGCCGTGATCGGTGATGGTGAGAATGGTGCCGTGGGCCTGGAGTTTCTCGACCCAGACGCGGCGTCCGACGGCGATTTGCTCGGGGGGGATAGGGTGGGCCGGGCGGGGGGCGGTCTGGTCGGTGCCTTCGCGCAAGCGTCGGGAGCGCTCGTCGAGGGTATGGCGCGCGGCGGCGGCGGCGGCGGTGGCGAGGGCGGGTTGAGAGGCTGCTTCGCGGATGTGGCGCAGGCGGTTCTCGATGTCACGACGGGCATTTTCGACGATGCTGGACGCTTGTTGGTAGGCGTCATGGAGGAGGCGGCGGCGTTCCTGCCGCAGCTGCTGGAGTTCCTGGCGGACGGAGTCGCGTTCCTGGACGAGTTCGTCTCGAGCGCCGCGGGCATCGCGTTCCGAGTCGGCGAGTCGGCGCTGGTCATCTTCCATGCTGGCCAGGATTTGTTCCAGGCGGAGATGGTCTGAGGAGAGCAGGAGTTCGGCGGCCTTGAGCACCTCATCGGGGAGATGGAGGCGTCGGGCGATGAGGAGGGCATGGCTGGCTCCGGGGCGTCCGAGGTCGAGGACGTACTCGGGCTGGAGGGTATCGGTGTTGAAGCGTACCGCGGCATTGCGCATCTGGGGTTGGTCTTGGACGAACTGCTTGACCACGCCGAGGTGAGTAGTGGCCAGGGTGAGGGTGTGGCGGGCGGCGAGTTGCTGCAAGATGGCGCAGGCGAGGGCGCCGCCCTCGATGGGGTCGGTGCCGGCGCCGATCTCGTCGAGGAGGATCAGGCTGCGGCCGCTGCGGGAGAGTTCAAACACCGAGGTCAGATGGCGGATATGGGCGCTGAAGGTGCTGAGGCTGGCCTGGAGTGACTGTTCGTCGCCGATGTCGGCGAAGACACGATCGAAGCGGGCGAATTCGCTGCGCGGGTCAGCGGGCACGGGCAGGCCGCTGTGAGCGAGGAGGGTGAGGAGTCCGACGGTTTTCAGGGCGACGGTTTTACCACCGGTATTGGAGCCGGTGATAACGACGGTCTTGACCCCGGTCGGCGGGTCGAAATCGAGGGGAACGAGGTCCCTGCCACGGCCGTCGAGGCGCAGGTGTTTCTCGAGGAGTGGATGGCGTGCCTGGAAGAGGCGGAGGCGTGGTCCGAGACGTGGGAGGACGCAGTGGAAGGCGACGGCCCAGCGGCCGACGGCGAAGGCGGCATCGAGGGTGGTGAGACTGGCGAGGGTATCGCGGAGCAGGGGCAAGGCGTCATGCGCGCTGGCACTGAGGGCGGCCAAGATGCGCAGGACCTCATCACGCTCTTGCAGTCTGACGTCGGCCAGGTCATTGCCCAAGGACACCGCGGCCGAGGGTTCGACGAAGAGGGTCCGGCCGCTGTTCGAGTGGTCGTGGACGATGCCGGGCAGGGCGCCGCGCTGTTCGCGGCGGATGGGGATGACGAAGCGGCCGTTGCGCGAGGTGACGAACGATTCCTGGATGACATCGGCGAGGCCAGGTTCTTTGAGGAGGCGTTCCAGGCTGCGTTGGACGGCGTGTTCGAGTTGTGCAGCGCGCTGACGCAGGGCGTGCAAGGTGGCACTGGCGCCATCCAGTACGGAGCCATCGGTATCGAGGCTACGGTTCAGGTCGGCACGCAGACTTTCGCAGAGGTGGGTACGGGCCGCCAGAGCCCGCAGAGCCGGGCGGCCCAGGCAGGACTCGCCGTGCAGGAAGCGCCAGACCTCGGCGGCCGCGTCGAGCAGTCCACGGACGAGGACCAACTCCAGCCCATCGAGCACAGCGCCCTTAGGCGCAAGGCGCAGAAGGGGTGCTTCGGGATCGTCGTAGAACACTCCTGGCAGAGCTGCGCCGGTATCGAGGACCGCGAGCACATCGGCATAAAGGTCCGTGCGGGGCAGGTCGTCGGTGGCGCGGTTTACGGGCCGGATAGCGAGGATGACGGCGCGACCGCGGGAGGTCTGGGTGTAACCGCCGACGGTATCGAGCAGGGCGCCGAATTCGAGGACGTTGAGAGCGTGTTGGTCCATCAGCGTAGGGGCCTGTAGACGTCTTCGAGCCAGAGGCGGAAGCAGAGCACGGACCAGAGGCGGAAGCTGTGGTCCTGGGAGCCATTGAGGTGCTCCTCGGCCAGGCGGCGGAGGGTGCGGTTATCGAAGAAGCCGTCCTGATCCCAATCCTTCTGCCAGAGCACGGTTTCGCGGACCAGGCCGGCAAGTTCGCCGCGCAGCCAGGTCGAGAGCGGGACGCCGAAGCCACGTTTAGCGCGTTGGCTGATTTCCGGCGGGAGGAGATCGGCGACCGCGGCTCTGAGCAGGCGTTTGCGTTGGCGGAGGTCAACCCGGTAGTGGCGTGGGAGGCGGGTGACGAAATCGATGAGTTCGTGGTCCATGAAGGGCGAGCGGACCTCGAGGGAGAACATCATGCTGGCGATGTCGACCTTGCAGAGCAGGTCGCCGGGGAGGTACTCGAGCATATCGAGTTCCATGAAGCGTTCGACGCCGTCGATGGCGGTTCCGGCGTGGAGGAGGGTTTTCCAGGTTTCCATACGATCGAGGAGGTCGGGGCCTTCGGGAACTGCCATGAGTTCGGCGCGCCACTCGCGGGTGAAGATGCCTTGGAAGCCCATGTAGGCCTCCAGCGGGGGCGCTCCCAAGGCGGTGATGAGACGGCGCAGGGTGGTGAGGGTGGTGCGTTGGGCGCGGGCCTGGGGGAGCAGGGCGAGGGCGGCGTCGCTGAGGGTACGGCGTAGGGCGGGCGGGACGCCGCGGAGCAGGCGGTGCAGGGCCATCACCTGGTAGCGCTGGTAGCCGCCGAAGAGTTCGTCGCCGCCGTCGCCACTAAGCGCGACGGTAACGCCGGTGCGGGTGAACTGGGAGAGCAATGCGGTCGGCAGGATAGAGGAGTCGCAGAAGGGTTCGCCGCAGTGCTTGACGAGACGGCGGAGGAGGGACGTATCACGTGGTTCGGCCTGCTGGGTGGCATGGAGGGTACCCAGGTGCTGGGCCGCGATCTGGGCAAAGGCGCGTTCGTCATAGCGCGGTTCGGCAAAGCCGATGGTGAAGGTATGGACGGGGCCGGGCAGATGCTGCTGCATGAGAGCGGTGATGGCGGTTGAGTCGACGCCGCCGCTGAGAAAGGCACCGAGGGGCACCTCGGCTTCAAGGCGCTTCTGCACTGCGGCGTCGAGGAGTTCGCGGGTGCGGAGGGCGGCATCGCGGAAGCTGATTTTCTCCTTGGGTTCGAACTGGGGGCGCCAGTAGCGTCGGAGTCGGGCGGACTCGGCGCCGAAAGCGACGGTGAGGACGGAGGCTGGGGGCAGTTTACAGACTCCGGCAAAGATGGTGCGGGGCGCCGGGATGTAGCCGAGGCAGAAGTAGTCGGCGCAGGCCTGGCGGTCGATCACCCGCGGGGTCCCGGGGAAGCGTCGGAGAGAAGCCAGTTCGCTGGCGAAGGCGAGGGTGCCCTCGCGGGTGATGCAGTAGTTGAGCGGTTTCTGGCCAAGGCGGTCGCGAGCGAGCATGAGGGTGCGGGTCTGCGTATTGACAATGGCGAAGGCGAACATGCCGGAGAGGTGGTCGACGAGCTGGTCTCCTGCCTCTTCGTAGAGATGGACCAGGACCTCGGTATCGGAGGAGGTGGAGAACACGTGGCCGCGAACCTGGAGCTCCGCCCGCAGTTCGCGGTGGTTATAGATTTCGCCGTTGAAGACAACCCAGACGGTACCATCCTCGTTACTGAGGGGTTGGTGGCCGGACTCGACGCCGATGACGGAGAGACGCCGGTTGACGAGGCCCCAGTGGGAACCCACCTGGATGCCCTCATCATCGGGGCCGCGGTGCGCGAGTGCCGCCGCCATGGCCGCGAGTTGGCCGGGGTCGGGGCAACGCGCCTGCCGGGTCTCAAACAATCCTGCGATTCCGCACACGTTAGGTCCGCCTAGATGAAGGCTGTGGGTAAGAAGCTGTGAGCGCCATTGGGGTCAACCCTCGACTTTTAGCTTCATATTGCTGTCTTAGGTGGTATTGAACCAGAGAATCGACGCCTATGCTAGTCCCGGTCCTAAAGCCTGACAGGAATGGTGGACCAAGGCTTGGACGCCTAGCGTAGGCATATTCTTGGCAATACGTAACGACACAGGTTACAACTCAGGTGCATTTCCCTGCCCCAACGGGGCTGTGTCTCAGAGCCCAGGGTTGCGGCCATGGTGCCGCTACCCTGGGTCAGATGTGGTCATGGTTTCCTACCCCAACGGGGTTGCGTCTTGGCACCATGACGCAAC
>CAIZKT010000045.1:0-1648 GCA_903933565.1 uncultured Victivallales bacterium
CACTAGACGGCTGGAGATGCGGTGGGGGGCCACCGCTGCGCCTGAGGCCAGGCGCCTCTCCACGAGACGGCTGGAGATGCGGTGGGCTCCACCGCCGCGCCTGAGGCCAGGCGCCTCTCCAGAGGAATGGCGCGGCCGCGACGCGCGGCGGGTAGGGGCGGGCGGTGCAGAGATCTGGAGCACATGCAACCAACAGGGAGCGCTGACATGGGGACAGGAAACGACATGGATAAGAGCACTTTCGCCGTGTATCTCGGCAACCGCGGCTTCTTCCCGGCCTCGCTGCTGCTGGCGGCGCGGGAGGAGATGACGCGGGTGCTGACGGCTGGCGGCTACGGGGTGCGCATGCTGGAGCCACAGGCCACCCGGCACGGCGCGGTGGAGACCGTCGCCGAGGGGCAACGTTTCGCCGAGTGGCTGGCCCAGCAGCGCGGCAAGATCGACGGCGTGATTGTCTCCCTGCCGAACTTTGGCGACGAGACCGGTGCGGTCACCGCGCTGCGCGACGCCGGGGTACCGATCCTGGTGCAGGCCTACCCCGATGAGTTGGACAAGATGGACCAGGCGCGGCGGCGCGACGCCTTCTGCGGCAAGTTCTCCATCATGGACATGTTCTGTCAGTACGGCATTCGCTTCACCGCCCTGCCGCCGCACACGGTTAGCCCCGGATCCGAGCGTTTCCGCGAGCAGCTCGACTTCTTCGACCGTGTCTGCCGGGTGGTCAAGGGCATGCGCCGGTTGACCGTGGGGGCCATCGGCGCGCGGACGACGGCCTTCAAGACCGTGCGTATCGACGAACTGACCCTGCAGAAGGCGGGGATCACGACCGAGACGCTGGACCTGTCGATGATCTTCAAGCGGGTGCGGGAGCTGCAGCCCGACGCCGTGTACCGGGCGACCCGTGAGCGGCTGCTGGGGGCCACCTGCTGGCAGGGCGTCCCCGAGGCCAGCCTGGACAACCTGGTGCGTCTGCGGGTGGTGCTGGATCAGGTCATTGGCGAATACGCCCTGGACGCCCTGGCGCTGCGCTGCTGGATCGAGATGGAGCAGCAGCTCAACATCGCGCCCTGCGTGGTGCTGGGCGACCTCAACAACAGCGGCATCACCGCGGCCTGCGAAGTCGACACCGGCAATGCCATCGTCATGCATGCCCTGAAGCTGGCTTCCGGCGCGCCGGCGATGTGTCTGGACTGGAACAACAACTACGGCGACGACCCCAACCGCTGCATTCTCTTCCACTGCGGTCCGGTGGCCTTCGACCTGATGACGGCCAAGGGCCAGATCGTGGACCACTACATGCTGGCGACCGCGGTCGGCAAGGGCAACAGCTTTGGCTGCAACGAAGGTCGGATCAAGCCGATGCCCTTCACCTACGGGAGCCTGCTCACCGCCGATGGCAAGCTGAAGAGCTACCTGGGCGAGGCTGAGTTCACTGCCGACCCCATTCCGACGGACTTCTTTGGCTGTGCCGGGGTGGCAAAGTTCGCCGACCTGCAGGGCGTGTTGCAGCATGTGGGAAAGAACGGTTACCGCCACCACGTCAGCGCCTCGCCGGGGCTCCATCAGGCCGCGGTCAAGGAAGCGCTGACGACGTACCTGGGCTGGGACGTAACGGTGCTGTGACGCGGGTCTGGTTCAGATCGATCAG
>CAIZKT010000046.1:0-2244 GCA_903933565.1 uncultured Victivallales bacterium
CCCACAAGCCCGCCCCAACGACAAACAGCGCGCAGGCGCCAAGAAAGATGCCCCGTTTCCCCCAGCGGTCTGAGAGGAACCCGGCGAACGCGGCGACGAGCACGAACACGGCGAACTGCGCCGATGAGGCAACGGGCCAGTGGATGCGACTGGGACCAGTCATGCACAAGCTGTTCCTGCGCGAGTTTGTTGCGACCGTAGGCCGAGATGGGCCGACAGGGCGAGGATTCGCGGATGGGCTGATCCGCACAATGACCGTAGACGCCTCCCGCGGAACTGGCCAGAAACAGGAATCCCGGCATGGGCGTCTCGTCGTGGGCAAAGTGGCGATCCAGGAGTCGCAGGAGGTGGGCCAGAGCGCGCGTTTCCTCCTCCAGGGCAGTCTCCTCCGTGCCGATCACTCCGGCCCCGGCGACCCACAGCACGGCCCAGGTGTCAAACCCGCTTCGGGCAGCGTGGACAAACGCTGCCGCCGCGGCATCCAGTTGCTCCGCAAGGACCGCGGGTAGACGCCAGGAAAAAGCCCGCAGTGGTGGCACCCAACTGCTGGCGCCCGGAACGGCTCGCGCCAGAGCCACCGTGAGTTGGCTGCCCAGGAGACCGCCTCGCCCGACGATCCAAACTAGCGACGATCGCATGGCTTTGCGTTCTGTTTGCGGCAGGGGCTGGAAACTACGAGAAACAAGGGTTTGCCCATGGCGGCACTCACGGTCACGCCCAAGTACTCGGCGATGATTCCCAGAGAGAAGAGAATCCCTCCAGAGAAGAAGCACTGCAGAATGGCTAACGACGTCCACCCTGGCACGGGAACGTTGCCGGTGAGCCGCGCCCAGACCGCAATCGTGGAGAACGCCAGGCCAAGAGCGATCGAGGCCAGGCCGAGATAGGTGACACAGCGCAGGGGTTTCGTCCCCGAGGTGAGCACCAGACGCCAGAAGTGTGAGACCAACGCCCGGTAGTTGTATCCCGACGGACGCCCACCGGAGCCGCGCAGGACGATCGGGCAGTGCGAACGGCGGGCGACGATCCAGGACAGGGCCACGTCGAGATAGACGCTGCAGCCGCAGTAGGCCGCGAGACTCCGCGCGATCTCCCCACGGATCAGGCGGAAGCTATGGAACTGCCCGGCCGTCGTGGCGTCGGCGAACACCCGGATCAGGCAGCGCTTCGTCACGGCACTGAGCAGGTTCCGAACCAGGCCGTGCGGCGGCGTGTTGGTGGGCAAACCATAGACAAGCTGGGAATCGCTATCCAGGGCGATATCGAGGAAGCGTCCGATATCCGCCGGATTCTGATCGCCGTCTTCATCGAGCGTCACGACCCATTCCGAACTCGTGGCGGCCGCACCGGCCAAGGTGGCGGGATGCTGACCGAAATTGCGGGCCAGCCAAACGAGTTTCACGGCCGCCCAGCGCGCCGCCAGCGTCTCCATCACCACGGCCGAGTTGTCGATGGCGCCATCATGGACCAGAATCACCTCGGCGACGCGAAAGAAGCGACCCCCCGCGGTGCATTGAACCTGCATCAAGGGCGCAATCTCGCCGACGAGCGGTTCCAGGGTCCGTTCTCCGTGGTAAACGGGTATGACAACCGACAGGGTGTGAAGGGGTTCAGTCGCAGCCGGGGCTTCGTGCTCGTGCGGCAACCGCGGAGTGGCTTCGGACTGCATGGTAGGCTCCGCACAACTGAGGGTGGCACGTCTCGTCAGCGCTCAACCTGGCGCGCTTGGCTGTCATACCTGCGCCGCCGGAGGCAGCAACTCCCCTGGTTCTTCCCTCTTCTCTGTCGTCCCGCGGGCCCGCGGCGTCGCGGAAATCGCCGCGGTCGGGGCCCGGTGCGCGGCGTGTCTGTCTCGTCCCGTAAGTGACCACCATCTGGGACTTCCCCACCTCGCGGATAGGAAGTTGCTTCTCCAGGGTCACGAGGCAGCAACCTAGTCCCGCTGCAAGGGGAGTGCAAGAGATGGGAGAATGGCGGGGGGGGGCAGGTCAGTTCCGTAGGGACTTCTGCCCGGCACGGCGGGGCGCTGGTCGGTTCAGATGTGGTCGGTGCGGCTGGGGGACGGCAGGGCCGACCGCTGCTCCACGCCTGGCGCCCGCCTGGCGCCCGGCGGAATACAGACGCCTTCCGCAAGCCACTTTACGTGGTTCATCCAGGCACGACCCCGATTCCGTTGGGACAGGAAGTCGAAGGTATCTCAATCCGAGTTTTGACCTACCTGCCCGTCTGTAACCGGAGGTGGTC
>CAIZKT010000047.1:0-4134 GCA_903933565.1 uncultured Victivallales bacterium
CCCTTTGGGGCTGAATACCACGGCCCATCCTTATTGCAGCTGACGCCAGACGCAGGTAAGCCGCCAGAACCGAGGAGCTCTTGGCATGGACAGCAGTCGGTCGGCCGCGGTCCGCAATCGTCACAGCATCACGCACCGGCAGCCGCCGCGGCGCTGGCAGGATGGTTTGCCGCTGGGGAATGGGCGCCTGGGGGTGATGGTCTGGGGCGATGGGGCGCCACTCTCCTTCACCCTTGATCATGCCAACCTCTGGGACCTGCGCCACAACCCCGCGGCGCTGGAGGATCCTGGCCACACCTACGCCCAGCTGCGCGAGCTCATTGCGCAGGGGCGCTTCGACGAGGTCAAGGAGCGCTTTGAGGATCGGTTTCTGCGGGACAATCCGGTGGGTCCGACCAAGCTCTATGCTGGCCGGGCCGAACTCGATCTTGGGGCAGCTCGCAGTTATGACTGCCGTCTGGACTTGGGCCGGGCTCTGGTGGAGGGCCGTGTGCGGACGGAGGCTGGGAGCTGCGGAGTTTGCGCCTTTGTACACCACGATCTGAACGTGTTCTGTGTGCGCTTGACGCAGGCTTCGCCGGGCCCCGAGCTGCGCTTGGCGCCGCTGCTGACGACGGGTCCCGAGCTGGCCAAATTGGCGCTGCCGGCGCCGACGGTGCGGGTCGAGAACGGCGTGGGGGGGTTGGGCCAGGAGGTGCCTGGCAGCGCCTGCTATGCGGTGGTGTGGAGCACCGAGGGTCCCGAGTACTATGTGGCCATCGAGACGGCGGCGACGGTTGAGGCTGCCGAGGCCGCGGCGCGGCGCACCTGGAGCCAGGCGAAGGCGCGGGGTTTCGAGCGTCTGCGGCGCGAACACACCGCGGCCTGGCGGCGCTTCTGGTCGCGCTCGGATGTCTTCCTGCCCGAGGCAGACCTGGAGTTCCTCTGGCACTACGGCGTGTACCTGCTGGCGGCGTCGGCCAGGCCAGGGGCCCGCCCGCCCGGTTTGCAGGGCATCTGGGCCATGGACGGGATCCTGCCGCCGTGGCGCGGGGATTACCACTGTGATATGAATGTGCAGGAGACCTTCTGGCCGGCCGGGCCAAGCGGGCATCTGGAACTACTGGACTGCTGGTGTGAGGAGATGCAGGCGTCAGCCGCGCGGGCGACGGCGTTCACGCGGCAGTTTTTTGGGACCGAGGGCACTTTCTGGCCGTGCTCGTGGCTGCCGGATTTCACCCCGGTACCCTGCTGGGGCACGGTGCAGTACGCCTGGAGTCACAGTGGCTGGTTGGGCTGGCTGGTGTGGTCGCGCTGGCGCTACAGCTTCGACGTCGAGTGGCTGCGGCGGACGGGCTACCCGCTGCTGGCGGGTATCTTCCGCTTCTATCGGGCCAACCTGACTCCGGGCGAGGATGGCAGGCTGCATGTGCCGCTATCGACGAGCCCGGAGTACCACGAGAACAGCCCTGATGCCTGGGCGCCCGACCCCAACATTGACCTTGCCCTCATCCGCCGCGTCTGCGACTGGCTGGTCGAGATGGAAGCCGCCCTGGGGCAGTCGGAGCTTTCGGGCGCCGCGCGGGGGGTGCGCGAGCGCTTGCCGCCCTACGCTCTCAGTGCCAGCGGCGCGCTCTGCCTCTGGCCGGGGAAGCCGCTGGACGAATCGCATCGCCACCCGAGCCAGCTCATGGCTGTCCACCCGGCCATGGACCTGACCATCGAGGGCAGCGCCGCGGACCAGGCGGTCATCGCGGCAAGCGTGGGGCAGTTCCTCGGTCTTGGACAGTACCGCTGGGCCGGACACACGTATGGGCAGTGGACCAGCCTGGCGGCGGTGATTGGCCGGGGGGGCCTGGCCTACGATAGCCTGAGGCAGTACGCCGATCACTGGGTCGGCCCAAACGGGCTGCACTGCAACCGGGAACTGCGGCAGGCCGGGCGTTCGTGCTACACCTACCGCGCCGGGGCGCTGGCGCCGTTCACCCTCGAGTCGAGCTGCGGGGTCGCCGCGGGGCTATGCGACATGCTGGTGCAGGGCTGGGGTGACGTGGTGCGGGTGTTCCCTGCGCTGCCCGCACACTGGCGGGATGTGGCCTGTCGCGACCTGCTAGCTGAGGGGGCCTTCAAGGTTTCGGCCATCCGTCTGGACGGCGAGACGCAGTGGGTGCGGGTGCGGGCTGGGGTGGCCCGGCAGCTGCGCCTGCGCGACCCGTTCGCCGGGGCCGAGTTCGCGGTCGTCGGCCCGGAGGTCCGGCGCGAGGGGGCAGACCTGGTCGTTGAGCTGCGGCGGGGACAGAAAGTCACCCTCACTCGCAAGGGGGTAAGCGTGACCCTGGCCCAGGCGGTGCAGCGCATCATGCAGAGCGAGCGTTCCTGGCTGGGATTGAGATGAGAGGAGGGGAAGGCGGCGGCGTGGACCGCCGCCCTCTGGGACACGCTCGTCACCCTACTGGCAGCAACTCGACCGAGAGTACGGCCAGGCCTTCGGAGACCGTCGCGGCGAACTCATCGGCGCGCAGTTCCAAGGCCAGGGTGCCGGGCTGCTGTAAGCGGATCCGGCCAAGCCGCGAGGCCGCCAGCCAGAAGTGAGTGGTGCGCGGTCCTTTGATCTCCTCGGCCGAGGTTACGAGGCCCTGGACGGTCTGGCCCGCCACGCTCAGCGTGACCCGGTGGCCGCTGCCGACCTTCCGTTCCCAGTGTGGCGAGCCCACGACCAGGCGCACCTCGTACTCACCGGGTGTTGCCGCCTTGAAGCTCCAGCTCAGCCGGTCGGCGGTGTCCTTCCAGTCCTGGATCAGGCCGCCGCGGGAGAGGATGGGCTTACGGCTGCCGGTCGGGCCGTTGACGGTGGCCATGTGGATGGGCAGGAGAATGGCGCCGTCGGGCTGCTGCACGGGCAGGGATTCGACGTCGGGCGCCCCCTCGAGCTCGAGCGCCACCACGGAGAAGTAGGGGTCGGGCTGCTGCGTGGGCAGGGTCAGGGTCAGGGTGTGGAAGTCGTTAGCCGCGTTGTGGGTCTGGCTGACTTTCAGCGTCTTCTCGGGAGCCGCCAGCAGGCTGGCTTTGGTGACCCGATTGCGCAGGCCGTTGAGGGAGAAAGAGGTCGACCAGGCGGAGATCAGCAGGTACAGCCGGTTGCCTTTGCAGGTCACGCGGCCCCAGCCGAATTCGTAGGGGAAGGGACTGGCCACGGTGCCGTAGATGGCCTCGCTGTTGAGGTCCATCCACTTGCCGATCTCGGCGAGGCGTTCGATGCTGGGCGCGGGGATTTCGCCGGCGCCGGTCGGGCCTACGTTCAGCAGGTAGTTGACCCCCTTGCTGGCCAGTTCGGTGAGCAGGCCCAGCAGGTCGCCGACCGACTTCCAGTTATGGTCATAGGACTTGTAGCCCCAGGTGTCATTGAGGGTGGCGGGGGTTTCCCAGTCACCGCTGACGGGGCCGTAGGGGATCTGGTTATCGCCCAGGCTGCCGTAGTCGCCGACATCATGGCCGACGCGACCACTGACCAGGCAGTCGGGCTGCAGTTCGTGGACCAGTTGGCGTAGTTCCAGGCTCTGTTCGCGGCTGATCACCACCGGAGTGTCGAACCAGATCAGGCCGATGGGCCCATACTGGGTGAGCAGTTCGCGCACCTGGGGCTTAACCTTTTCCTCGAAGTAGGCAGCGAAGCGCTCCGGCGACCCGGCCGAGCCCCACCAGCCCTTTTCGCCGACCTCGTCCCAGTGTCCGGCGCCGCCCGGCGCCTGCCAATCCTGGGCCTGGGAGTAGTAGAAGCAGAGGCGGACGCCGTGGCGCTGGCAGGCCGCGGCGAGTTCTTTCATGACATCGCGGCGGAAGGGGGTGGCGTCCACGATGTTGTACGGATTCGAGGGCGAGTCGAACATGGCAAAGCCGTCGTGGTGCTTGCTGGTGATCACCAGGTACTTCATGCCGGCGCGCTGGGCGATCTTGACCCATTCTTCGGCGTCGAACTTGACCGGGTTGAAGGTGGTGGCGAGTTGGGCGTACTCCGCGACCGGGACTTTGGCGTTGTACATGATCCACTCGCCGATGGAGGGGATCGCCTTACCCTTCCAGGTGCCCGCAGGCTTGGCGTAGAGGCCCCAGTGGATGAACATGCCGAAGCGGGCTTCGCGCCACCACTCGATCGAG